>JANNNN010000965.1:0-10714 GCA_031398555.1 Planctomycetia bacterium
GACCATCGCCGGCGAACTCGACATCTACTCGGGCGGAACCATAGTCGTTGAGCAATTGGATAGTAACGGATGAATAATTCTTCAGTAGCCAACGAGACATTGGATATTGCCAAGTTGTCTCCGCGGCAAATTGTGGCTGAGTTGGATCGATATATCGTCGGTCAAGCGGATGCGAAGCGCGCGATCGCTATCGCAGTTCGAAATCGCTGGCGCCGAAGTCAACTGTCCGAGGAGTTGCAAGCCGAAGTAAGTCCCAAGAATATTTTGATGGCTGGTCCGACCGGAGTTGGCAAAACTGAAATTGCCAGGCGATTGGCAAAGTTGACCGGGGCTCCGTTTGTCAAAGTCGAAGCGACTAAGTACACCGAAGTGGGTTACTATGGCCGCGATGTCGAGAGCATGGTCCGCGATTTGATCGAAAACGCGATCAGCATGATTCGAGCTCGAGAAAAAGAGCGAGTGCGCCACGATGCGGCAAGTCGCGCTGAGGAGCGTCTACTAGACCTACTGTTGCCTCCGTCGCATTATGACTCCGAAGAAACAGAAGCGCCCCAGGACTTTGAGGGTTCAGAAGAAAGCGATGAAGTCTCCGCTGCGCGACGTTCGCGAACTCGCGAAAAAATGCGTGGGATGCTGCGTGATGGGCTAATGGAAGACAAGCCGGTGGAATTCTCGATTGAGCAGAAGAGTTCGCCGATTATGGTTGGCGGCGTCGGGCTGGAGAACATGGACTTGGACCTCCAAGGCATGTTTGAAAAGTTCATTCCCAAAAACAATAAACGCCGCTCGATGACCGTCGCTCAGGCTCGTAAAGTGCTGACCGAGCAAGAGGCGGATAAGCTGATCGATGACGATAAAATCAGTGCCCGTGCGATCGAAGTCAGCGAAAATTTGGGGATTATTTTCATTGACGAAATCGACAAAGTGATCGCTAGCGAAGGCAAGTCTGCGGACGTTTCGCGGCAAGGTGTGCAGCGAGATATGCTGCCGATTGTGGAAGGGACAACCGTGCAGACCAAGCATGGTTATGTCAAAACAGACCACATTTTGTTTATCGCAGCCGGGGCTTTTCATCACGGCAAACCAAGCGAACTAATGCCTGAATTGCAAGGCCGGTTTCCCATTCGCGTCGAGCTGAATGCGTTGACCAAAGTTGACTTTGTGCGAATTCTTACCGAACCACAAAATTCATTGACAAAACAGTATCAAGCCTTGCTTGGTACCGAGCAGGTGCAGCTTGAATTTACGGTCGACGCTATTGACCGTATCGCTGAATACGCGTTTACGATCAATCAGACGACGCAAAATATCGGAGCGCGGCGGTTGTATACAATCCTTGAAAAGTTGTTAGAGCAATTGAACTTCGATGCGACCGATGCAGGTGCAAGTCAAGTTACAATTGATGCGAACTATGTAGACGAGCGATTGGCCGAGATCTGCCGGGATGAAGATTTGAGCAAGTTCATATTGTGAGCAAATCGCGGCCGACGCTGCCAGCGTCAGTAAATCTGCGTTGCAAAGACTCCCTGGCTGAGGCTTCAGGAAAGAAGCCCTCGCTGACGCCTCAGGTTAGTATACGTCCTCCGACTCACAAATATTTTGACGGACGCTGGCAGCGTCCGCCACTGCGAGCTACAACGGACTGAGGCATGGGTAAAGCCACTTTAATCTCGCGAACAACACTCCGAAATTTACGAGTCCCAAGCTTGGTCTGGCGATTCGCCGGCTTTGCGATGGTCAAATCACTGAATGCATGGATGTCAACGTTGAGCTATCGGATGATGCGCTATGAACGCGAAGCCGACCCTGCCGACGAACTGTTCAGCGGACCGGTAATCTTTGTTTTTTGGCATGAGTACATTCCATTTCCGATTTACTTGCGACCGCATTGTCGCTTGGCAATGCTGCTAAGCCAACATCAAGACGCTGAAATCTTGTCCCACGTTGCACGCTTTGCGGGACTGGAGGCGGTACGAGGTTCAACCAATCGCGGGGGCGCGGGGGCGTTGAGAGAACTGCTCGATCGAGGAAGAGGGATGAATTTGGCGATTACCCCTGACGGTCCACGCGGTCCGCGCCGCGAGTTAGCTCAAGGGGCTGTGTATCTATCGAGTCGTTTGCAAGTTCCACTTGTCGCGCTGGGGGTCGGATACGATCGACCATGGCGCAATCAGCGGGCATGGGATAAGTTCGCGATCCCACGTCCCTTTAGTCGATGTCGCGCGGTGTTGGGCCCGAGGACTCAGATTCCGCCTGACATCGACCGTCACCAAATCGAAACACACCGAAAATGGGTCGAAGATCATCTGAACAATTTAACTCAGATGGCTGAGGATTGGGCGGAGTCTAAAATCGATTTCCCGAACTCTGAAATTCTCTACCGTTCTCCGCCCCGTGCATTGGGCGCTTGATCGCAGCTCGATCCATTCTTTCTTCCATCCATGGGACCACCAAGTCATCCGTGGGAAGAAAAAAGAGCTTTCTCCCACGGATGGCATAGCGGTCCCACGGATACACACTTCCTGCGAAATCTTGGGCTTTGAATTAAGTCAGCCATGAGCCGGCGGTTGCTGGTCGAACGAAGAATAGGATCTTAATTTCGGCGGATTGGCTCTATGTTGGCACCATATTTCCTTAATGGACAAGCACTACCCGCGAAGAAAAGCCATTTTGGCAGTATGGACTTGTTCGGTCGGGTATAAGCACCCAACATTGAGGACTACGATGGCTTTTCGAATTGACAAACTGACCGTAAAGGCACAGGAAGCAGTTGCGGATGCGCAGAATCGCGCGCTGGAGCTTGGAAACCCAGACATGGATACGCTCCATATCTTGGAAGCTTTGCTCAAGCAAACCGATGGTGTCGTTGTGCCTCTATTGAAAAAACTGGGTGTAGCGGTAGACCAATTGCGGACGCTGGCTGGTAACGAACTCAAGCGACTGCCAAAAGTGAGCGGTGGCCGTGAACCGCAAGTTAATCAAGGCCTTCGAACCGCCTTAGACACCGCAGCCAAAATTGCTGACGACATGAAGGACGAGTTCGTAAGTACGGAGCATCTGTTCCTCGGCTTACTTAAATCCGACGGCAAAGCCCAGAGTCTTTTGAAGCTCAACGGCATTCAAGAATCGGATGTGCTCAAGGCCCTGCAAGCCTTCCGCGGTTCCTCTCGCGTTACGGACCAGAATCCTGAAGGCAAATTCAACGCGCTGGAAAAGTATGGCATCGATCTGATCAAGCAAGCCATGCAAAACAAACTCGATCCTGTGATCGGACGCGACAATGAAATTCGCCGCGTGATCCAAGTTCTTTCGCGACGCACAAAGAACAATCCAGTATTGATCGGTGAACCGGGCGTTGGAAAGACAGCGATCGTCGAAGGTCTTGCGCTACGCATCGTAGAAGGTGATGTGCCGCAAAGCTTGAAGAATAAACGCGTTGTGGCGCTCGATATGGGCGCCCTTGTTGCCGGTGCCAAATTTCGCGGTGACTTCGAAGAACGTTTGAAAGCTGTACTGCGCGAAGTAAAAGATGCTGACGGCAGCGTGATTTTGTTCATCGACGAACTGCACACTGTGATCGGTGCAGGGGCGGCGGAAGGTAGCAGCGATGCAGCCAATCTTTTGAAGCCAGAACTAGCCCGAGGTCAACTCAGGTGTATCGGCGCTACGACGCTGGATGAATATCGCAAGCATATTGAAAAAGATGCCGCGCTCGAACGCCGCTTTCAACCCGTTTACGTTGGCGAGCCAACCGTAGAAAACACAATCGCCATTCTTCGCGGCTTGAAGAGTCGCTATGAATCGCATCATGGCGTTAAGATTCGCGATGCTGCACTGGTGGCCGCTGCCAATTTATCAAATCGGTATATCACCGATCGCTTTCTTCCAGACAAAGCCATCGACTTGGTAGACGAAGCAGCTAGTCGTTTGGCGATGGAGCGTGAAAGCGTGCCTGCAGAAATCGACGAAGCTCAGCGACGGCTGCGACAACTCGAACTTGCCCAGCGTCAGCTGGTCGAAGAAAATGATTCGTCGACTGATGATCAGTTGCACGACATTGAAAGCGAAATCAAAGACGTGCAGCGAGTCCTGGCCAGTCTTCGCGAGCAGTGGGAATCGGAAAAGCTGGGCATGAGCGACGTGGCATCAGTCCGCAAACAATTGGACAAAGCTGAGCAGGACTTCAAGTTACTAGATGCTCAGATTCGAGAAAAGCAATCGGCTGGGCAAGCAGTAACCGAATCAGACTACCAGCGGCTGTTTGAACTCGACAAGCACCGTCAACTTCTGTCTACCAAAATGGAGCAGGAGGAGCCTCAAAAGCCAGTTCAGACTGAAAAGGCCAAGTTGCTTCGAACTGAAGTTACAGCTGACGAAATTGCCAGTGTGGTAAGCAACTGGACAGGTGTGCCAGTTAGCCGCATGCTTGAAACCGAGCGGGCTAAACTGCTTGTTATGGAAGAACGTTTGCACAGTCGCGTAATTGGGCAAGAAGATGCTGTCGCAGCCGTGTCTAACGCGGTTCGTCGCAGTCGCAGCGGCTTGCAAGATCCCAATCGACCTATCGGTTCGTTTCTATTCCTTGGGCCGACCGGCGTTGGAAAAACGGAACTTTGCAAAGCTCTCGCTGAAGTGATGTTTGACGACGAGCAAGCCATGGTTCGGCTCGACATGAGCGAATTTATGGAACGGCATTCGGTTAGTCGACTGACCGGTGCACCTCCGGGATATGTCGGTTACGAAGAAGGCGGCAAGTTAACGGAGGCGGTTCGACGTCGGCCGTATAGCGTATTGCTGTGCGATGAGATCGAGAAGGCGCATCCTGATGTCTTCAACATTTTGCTGCAAGTCCTCGACGATGGCCGACTAACAGACGGTCACGGGCGCACCGTGAATTTCACGAACACCGTTATCGTCATGACCAGTAACATCGGCGCGCAGCTTATCCAGAAACTGACCGATGAAGGAGCCAGCGAGGAAGAATTGCAAGAGGCGATGAATGGTGCGTTGAAAACCAAATTCTTGCCAGAGTTCTTGAATCGTATCGATGACACCATCGTATTCCATCCATTGCAACGCGAGCAGATTCGCAGCATCGTAAAATTGCAATTGAATCGTTTGCAGAAGCAATTGGAGCAAAGTCAAATTCAAATGCAGGTTACCGAATCTGCGATAGACCATATCGCTGAAGAGGGTTACGATCCCGCCTTTGGAGCACGTCCTTTGAAGCGAGTGATTCAACGCGAGATTCAAAATCCGTTGGCGACGGAGCTGCTGAAGGGCAACATTGCTGAAGGCGGTTCAGTGGCGATCGACTTTAGAGATGACCAGTTCGTGTTCGAACCCATTGAAGCGCTGATGACTACTGCGGGTACGTCTGTCTGAAAATCGCAGCGTGCGAGTTTAGTTCCGGTAGGAGTAGTTAAGGCTTGATGCGATTGGTCGTGTGAGCCGTCGGCGCTAGCTAGCCGCGGGTATCGGAGTTGCACAGTGTCAATAACTAGTTGGCTCGCGACGAATGTTGTTGACGCGTTTGCTTGTTATCGGCATGGTAACTTGAACTCGCGGTGATGGACGACAAGCCCTTCGACAACCGCGGCGAGCGCCGACGGCTCATTGGGCTGAAAACTACAAATCCGCTTTAAAGAACTGCCAGCGGGCTTCTTGTTGAAGCGTTGCTATGGGTCTACAAAAGAGATTCCAAAATCAATCTCACCCAGTTGGCAAGTCGAGCATCTTCATGGACAACGGATCGATCGCTGATATTTTCGACGAAATGGCAGAATTGCTTGAACTGCGAGGCGAGAACCAGTTCCGGGTTCGGGCTTATCGCAACGGTTCCAAAACGATTCGTGAACTCACCGAACAGGTTGCGGACATTATGGCTGACCCAAGCCGCGATTTGCGCAAGTTCTCCGGTATCGGCGATACGCTTGCCGACAAATGCAAAGTGATGATTGAGACCGGCAAGTTGCCGCAACTTGACGAACTGCGAGCCAGCACGCCGGCGGTGCTGGTCAAGATGACTCGCATACCGGGCGTCGGCGCTAAGAAGGCGATGCTCATGCAAAAGGAGCTCGGCATCCAGTCGCTGGAAGAACTGCGTCAAGCCTGTTTGGACCAGAGGGTCCGCGCACTGAAAGGCTTTGGCGCGAAAACCGAAGAATCAATCCTGGCAGGGCTAGATATTGCCGAGTCCGCGGCGTTGCGATTGCGGATCGACCAAGCCGAGCATTTGGTCCAGCGACTAAAAAATCACTTAAGCGGTTGTGCAGCGATTCAGAAAATGGAATTCGCCGGAAGCTATCGACGCGGCCGAGAGACGATCGGCGATATCGACATTTTGATTGTCAGCGATGATCACAAGGCTGTCATGGATCGCTTTCAGGGGTTTCCGGCGCTCAGCAGTGTGATTGTGCGAGGCGATACGAAAATGTCGATCCGCGTCGATGATCAATTTCAAGTTGACTTGCGAGTCGTTCCGCAAGAGAGTTTCGGAGCCGCGCTGCAGTACTTCACCGGTTCGAAGGAGCATAACGTCGCAGTTCGCAGTCGAGCCCGGAAGCTTGGTATGACTGTCAACGAGTACGGTGTTGCAAAAATCGATTCGCCCGATCAGTTGCTCTGTGGAAGTACTGAGGAAGAACTGTACGAAATTTTGGGCCTCAAGTGGATTGCACCGGAATTGCGCGAGGGTCGACATGAACTTACTTGGGCTGAGAAAAACGCATTTCCGGAGTTGGTTCAACTGAGCGACATTGTGGGTGATCTCCACATGCACACGACCGAGTCCGACGGATCAAATTCGATGAACGAGATGGCTTCGGCGGCCCAGGCTCGCGGCTTGAAATACATTGCGATCACCGACCATTCTAAGCGGGTAAGCATGGCTAGGGGTTTAGATGGGGCTCGACTGTTGGCGCAGTGGGAAGTGGTCGATCGAGTGAATAAGACTCTGCCGGCTGGCTTTCGAATATTGAAGGGAGTTGAGTGCGATATTTTGGAAGCCGGCCCCCTTGATTTGCCTGACGAAGTGCTGGCTCAGGCAGATTGGGTATTGGCGAGTGTTCATTATGGCCAGAAGCAGTCCAAGGAGCAGATCACCGATCGAATTCTAGGTGCGCTGGCGAACCGCCATGTGGACGCGATTGCGCATCCGACCGGCAGACTGCTGGGCAGCCGCCCACCTTATGAAGTTGACTTGCAAGCGGTATTTCAAGCCGCTGTGGCCTATCGCAAGGCTCTAGAGCTGAACGCCAGCCCCCTATCGACTGGATCTTTCGGAAGCCAATCTGATCGCCGCTGCGGGCCATGGCATACCCATTGTCATTGATACCGATGCGCATTCCGTTGAGGGACTGGACGTTATGCGATTTGGGATCACCCAAGCTCGCCGTGCGGGGCTGACCAAACAGCAGGTGGTAAATACTTGGCCGATTGACAAATTGCTGGAGTGGGTCCGCCGCTGACCGGTTGGCTACTAGTCAGTTTCCGGGGCATGCATTAACTTCGTAACATCCTGTAAGTTGTTCCCATGCTAGGTTCGACCCCAATTCGCCAAAGGCTGCAAAGGGCTTTATGAAATTCAAATTCCCCGTGGTCATTATCGACGAGGATTTTCTATCGGGTAACGCTTCTGGATTGGGCGTGCGAGCGCTGGCTGAAGCCATGGAACGGGAGGGTGCCGAAGTTGTCGGAGTGACGAATTACGGCGATTTGTCTCAGTTTGCCCAGCAGCAAAGTCGAGCTTCCGCGTTCATCTTGTCGATCGATGACGATGAATTTCATGAAGGCGCGAAGGCCCCCGCGATCAATAACTTGCGATCGTTTATCAGCGAAATTCGCAACAAGAACTCTGACATCCCGATCTTCTTGTATGGCGAGACTCGAACATCCCGGCACATTCCCAATGAAATCTTGCGAGAGTTGCATGGTTTCATTCACATGTTTGAGGATACACCGGAGTTTGTGGCTCGGCATATTTTGCGTGAAGCGAAAGCGTATACCGATGGCTTAGCGCCGCCATTTTTCCGCGCGCTGGTCGACTATGCACAGGACGGTTCCTATTCATGGCACTGCCCCGGTCATTCGGGCGGCGTGGCGTTCTTAAAAAGTCCAGTGGGGCAGATGTTTCACCAGTTCTTTGGTGAAAACATGCTCCGCGCTGACGTCTGCAATGCAGTCGAAGAACTCGGACAGTTGCTGGACCATACCGGTCCAGTCGCGGCCTCCGAACGTAACGCGGCGAGAATTTTTGGAGCGGATCATTGCTTCTTTGTCACTAACGGAACATCGACCTCCAACAAGATCGTTTGGCACTCGACGGTTGCCAGTGGTGACATCGTCGTCGTGGATCGTAACTGCCACAAGTCTATCTTGCATGCAATCATCATGACTGGCGCGGTGCCTGTTTTCTTGCGTCCTACACGGAACAATCTCGGAATTATCGGTCCAATTCCGCGTGACGAGTTTTTGCCGGAGAGTATTCAGCGCAAGATTGCGGAGAATCCTTTTGCTGCGGCCGCTCAGGCGCTTCATCCGGAACGTAAACCTCGAATATTGACGATTACTCAGAGTACTTATGACGGCATTGTTTACAACGTGGAAGCGCTCAAGGAACTGCTCGACGGTCGGATCGGCACGTTGCATTTCGACGAAGCTTGGTTGCCGCATGCATCCTTTCACCACTTCTACAAAGACATGCACGCGATTGGCAAAGACAGTCCCAAGACCAACGAAACGATGATCTTTGCAACCCACTCGACGCACAAACTGCTGGCGGGTATTTCACAGGCATCGCAGATTTTGGTGCGGGAGCCTAAGGGTAAAAAACTGGATCGGCACACCTTCAACGAAGCGTACTTGATGCACGTTTCGACTTCGCCGCAGTATGCGATTATTGCATCGTGCGACGTTGCAGCGGCGATGATGGAACCGCCGGGTGGGACCGCGCTCGTGGAAGAATCGATCATGGAAGCGATCGACTTCCGACGTGCGATGCGCAAAGTCGATGACGAATGGGGTATCGATTGGTGGTTCAAAGTTTGGGGGCCAGATTCACTGGCTGAAGAAGGGATTGGCGAGCGAAGCGATTGGATACTGAAGGCGGACGAGAATTGGCACGGGTTTGGTAACTTGGCACCGGGCTTTAACATGCTCGACCCAATCAAGGCGACGGTCATTACGCCGGGGCTGGATGTGTCGGGGCAGTTCGCGGAAACTGGAATTCCGGCGTCGATTGTCACTCGGTATCTGGTTGAGCACGGTGTGATCGTCGAAAAAACAGGGCTTTATTCGTTCTTCATCATGTTCACGATCGGTATCACCAAAGGTCGCTGGAATACGCTGCTTAGTTCGCTGCAGCAATTCAAGGACGACTATGATAAGAACCAACCGATGTGGAAGATTTTGCCCGAGTTCGCTCAGCAGTTCCCACGCTATGAAGCAATCGGCCTGAAGGACTTGTCGCAGCAAATCCACGATACTTACAAGGCCCACGACGTTGCCCGCGTTACGACCGAAATGTATTTATCACCGATGCAGCCAGCGATGAAGCCATCCGATGCGTTTGCCATGATGGCACACGGTGAGATTGATCGAGTCCAGATTGATGACTTGGAAGGGCGTGCAACCGCGGTGCTGTTGACCCCTTATCCACCCGGAATTCCTTTGTTGATTCCAGGCGAGCAGTTCAACAAAACGATCATTGAGTATTTGCGATTTGCACGCATGTTCAATGAAATGTTCCCTGGTTTCGATACCGATATCCATGGCTTGGTAGAAGAAGTCGTGGATGGAAAGCGCGGTTACTACGTTGACTGCGTTCGTTCGAGATAAGGCAAAATGAACCCAGGTCCATCTCGGCCGGACCTCGGTTCGTGTTCTATAAGTCTTTTCGCGTTGCCAGTCGATCAGCCACGCCTACCGATTAACAGGCGCGTTGTTTAACGGCGGGAAGGCGAGTTGTGCAGGGGCCAGCTGAGTTGCTGGACCTAGTTGAACTTCTGTATTGACTGGAAATTGCCCAATTGCAGGTTGCGCAGGTGCAAGTTGGCCCGGTGCAAGTTGGCTCGGTGTGGTGGTTTGAGCGGTTAGAGTTTGCTGCGACGGGGGCGCTGTGGCGTCTTCCAAAGTAGCTTGAAGAGAGCTGGCATTCTCAAAATCCAGTTCCAAGATATCTTCTGTTCCTGCGATCTTGAAACCTAAACCAGCGATACGCCAGCCTTCGGCCTCTTGATGCACTTCGCAAACGATTTCAATGACTTCCGGTTGCTGGTTAGCAGCATTCGGTTCAGTCCACTGGCATTCGACCAAGGCAACTGTTTTTTCCGCGTAGGGAAACGCGACTCGACCGATTTCATACTTGCCTTCAGGGTTTCCAGGCGGTTGGATTTGAAAGTTAGTCTTTTGAACTTGTTCGCGTGCGAGGTTTGTTAGGACCCCGTTGGCGGCAGATTCATCGCCGCGACGAAGGCTATCTAGAAACACGGCCACTGCCTGAGCTGGTTCAGTTCCAACGCCGTTGATCACGATTGGCTGCAATGGAGCCGCGGTGCCGGTCTGGGGTTGGGATCCGTTTTGAACCGTTTGATCGTTTGTGCCACTATTGCAGCCAAACGTCATCGAAAGAGCCAATACGGCTGCGGGGCAAGCGAGTCGTTTCATTTTAAAGTTACGTCCCTGTAACAAGATTTCAATTCGACGGCGATTCTCG
>JANNNN010001073.1:0-4845 GCA_031398555.1 Planctomycetia bacterium
ACCGTTGGCCGATCGCACGAGTTGACGAAATCGATTGAGCGGGTTTTGATTTACCCAACACGATTGCCGACTGATATTCGTCACAATTCGAAGATCTTTCGTGAGCAACTAGCACCCTGGGCGGCTGAGCAAATTCAGTTGCGAGAGAGGTCATAAAAAGCGATGGACTTATTTGCACAAGCCGAAGCGGACAATCGTCGCAACAACCTGCCGCTGGCTGCTCGTATGCGGCCACGAACACTGAAAGAGTATGTGGGTCAGCAGCATTTTTTGGGACCGGGAAAATTGCTGCGGCGTTTGATCGATTCACGCCGGATGGGAAGTATTCTGCTGTATGGTCCGCCTGGTACTGGCAAGACAACTTTGGCGTATTTGTTGGCGTCGGAAACCGGTGGGCGACTGAGGCAATTGAGCGCTGTATCCAGTGGTGTGAAGGAATTGCGTGAAGCGTTGCAATGGGCGCGCGATGAGATTGCAACTGGACAAGCTCGGCCGTTGTTGTTTGTTGACGAGATTCATCGCTTCAATCGGTCACAGCAGGATGCGTTATTACCAGACGTAGAGGAAGGAATCGTTTCGTTGGTCGGTGCAACGACTAGTAATCCTTTCTTTGCAGTCAATGGAGCGTTGCTGAGTCGTAGTCAGATATTTCAACTGCAACCGCTTTCGGAAGAAGAAGTCGTCGAGTTGTTGAAGCGAGCACTGAGTGATCGTGAACGAGGCCTTGGCGCAATTGCCACATTGGCCGAGCCGCAAGCCTTGGAAACTCTGGCGAGGATTAGCGAAGGGGATGCACGTCGAGCGTTGAGTGCCCTCGAAATCGCGGTGCTTTCAACACCTGAGCGACCGGTGCGGTTGACAGTGAATTTGATCAATGAGTCGGTACAGCAAAAAACGATTCAGTACGATGGCACTGGCGATGAGCACTACGATGTCTCGAGTGCATTGATAAAGAGCATACGTGGAAGTGATCCAGATGCAGCCCTTTACTGGTTAGCTCGGATGCTGGAAGCGGGGGAAGATGTTCGCTTTATCTGTAGGCGATTGGTGATTTTAGCAAGTGAAGATATTGGAAACGCTGACCCGCAAGCGTTGCAATTGGCGATGGCGGCGACGCAGGCCTGCGAGTTCATTGGCTTGCCAGAGTGTCAGTTGACATTGTCGCAAACAGTCATCTACTTGGCCTGTGCGGAGAAAAGTAATTCAGCGACGACAGCAATTGGAAATGCGCGTCGCGAGGTCAGTGAAGGAAAGCTTATTCCGGTGCCGGTGCACTTGCGCGATAAACACTACGCAGGCGCGGAAAAGCTGGGAAATGGCAAAGGCTATGAATACTCCCACGACTCACCTACGGGGGTAGTTGCTCAAGACTACTTGGGGGTAGATCGGCAATTTTATAAACCGACTGACCGTGGCTGGGAGGGGAAAATTCGCGAGCGACTTGAAGCCATTCGGGACTTGCTGCGAGATGCAAAAAGCAAGTAAATTCCGGTGCATGCAAGCGAGGCGGAGAACTGCCATGCACTAGTTTGGTTGAGAAACTCGCACCTTGCCCCTCTTTCAACCGGACCAAAGGTTAAATCGCGGGCGGGAGGTGGCTCGATAACGAAAAAAAAGGGTAAAAGTGGATAAGTCTGCGAGACTCCATACGGCGGTCCGTGTTATTAGTAGAGTTGGATCAACTCTCAGGGAATGACATGATTACCTCTATGAACTCTCCAGAATTTTCGGGGCCGATACTAGTTGTCGAAGACGACCCGATTTTGAATAAGGCTTTGCGCCAGGCATTGTCGGATCAAGGTTACGAGTGTGAGTCCGTAGATAGCGGAAAAGAAGCCTTATTGCGTGTCCAGACTAAGCCCTTTCCAGTCATCATTCTGGACTTGGCCTTGACGGACGAGACTGGGCTGGGAGTTCTACGTTGTCTTCGCGAAGCTGATGATAACGCAAAGATTATCGTTTTGACGCCTCTTGAGTTTCGTCAGGAACGGTTGGCGGCGCTCAGTCACGGTGCCGATGACTTTGTGATTAAGCCTTTTTCGATGGCAGAAATTCGTGCCCGGGTCGATGCGGCCTGGGTCAAAACACGAGCGCGAAACTCCACGACAATAGATGTTGGTCCACTAGCGATGGATTTAGCTAGTCGAAAAGTCTTGAGAGGCGACCGAGAGATCCAGTTAACACCGACTGAATTTCGCGTTCTTGAAATTTTGATGCGAAATCAAGGCAAAGTGGTAACCCGCCGAATGCTTTGCGAGCACCTTTGGGATCCCGATTGGGAAGGCGTTACAAACGTTATTGAAGTTCACATTAATCGGTTGCGCAGCAAGATTAACAACGGAACCGATTCCCAGATGATTTTTACCGTCCGGGGTAGCGGATATACGCTTCGTTTTGAACCCGAAGCGTCTGCCGTTTAACGTAGCAATATGTTTTTTCAGCCCGCCACGCACTCTCAATCGACCCCGCGTCCATCGGGAGACCGAGGCTCTGCCGAGTTTTACTCGGACGCAATTCGTTGACGTCACTGTACTTGTGAACTTCCAAAAGTGCACCCGAGAAGCTCGGCAGGCGCCTCGTGCGCCCAATAAACTGCAGGCAATCCCAAAGGGAAAGCAAGACGCCACGGGTGGTAGTGGATTGTGAGTGTGGTTGCGGCTACATTCTACTTGCGAAATGAATTTTCGAACAAGTAGAAAGTCGGTTGCGCATGCTGCTAGTAGAAAACCCGGTGCTCCAGCGAGAGCTATTAACGAATCTCCGAGCCAACAAAGCGTTCATGCTGATGCTCGTCTATCAGCTCGCATTGGCTGCGGTTTTGCTCTTTGCATATCCGAGCAATCAGCGCGTCGATTTGACAAGCGATCCGTCGGCCGCAAGGCAGCTAGTCGATTTCTTCTTTCTAGGCCAGTACGTACTGGCGTCTTTGATGGCGCCAACATTCGCCGCTGGAGCGATAAGTGGCGAAAAGGAACGCAAAACTTATGAAATGCTGCTAGCCAGTCCGCTAGAGCCCTGGGCGATTGTGATTGGCAAGATGGTCGCCTCGCTTACGCACCTTACTGTTCTGATTGTGGCGTCGTTGCCGATCATCATGTTGGCGTTGCCACTGGGCGGTGTGAGTATCTACGAAGTTCTTGCGGCTTACCTGTGGCTAATGATTTCGGTGTTGTTGTTCGGCTCGATCGGGCTGGCGTGTAGTTGTGGTTTTCAACGAACTGCTTCCTCGTTGGTCGTCTCCTACCTGATCATTTTGCCCCTCGTGATCGTGGGAGCGATCGTATGGCGGGGATTGGAAAGCAATGGAGACCTCCGGTTGCTGATTGCAACAGCGGTTCTACCCCCGATTTACTTTGCGATTAGCTGGGCACTGTGCGCGTGGACTGCGCGACGTTTGCTTTATCCACCTGACGTGGGTAGCGAAGGCAAAGATGTTGTGGATCTCGATGAAGAATCTAAAAATGCGATCGGCATGATCATTCAGCGTGACCAGTTTCCGGACCGATTGTTCGCTCCGCCCCGTCGCACGTCGTTGATGAAGGACGAAGCCAATCCGGTTTACGACAAAGAGATTCACGCCGAACTGTTCAGTCAAGGAACCTTGATGCTTCGGCTGGTGATTCAGATCAGTATGCTACTGGCGATTCCGTTAATGGCGGCGTTCTTGTTTATCGTGCCGCGTCATTGCCCTTGGTACATCTCGTATGTGTTGGTCTTCAACATTCTGGTTGCCCCCGTGTTTTCGGCAGGAGCGCTGACTAGCGAACGCGAGCGGCAGACGCTTGAGTTGTTGCTGACAACCATTTTGCAGCCGTGGCAAATTATGTGGGGTAAACTTCTGGCTGGCTTCCGCGTTTCCTATGTGCTTACGATGTTCTTGATGTGGCCGATGATTCTGGCTTTTGTTTTAGGGATCCAGATGTATGGCAGCAATTGGCTGGCGGTAGTGGTCTTCTTTTTGATCGTGTTTGTCTCGGCAGTTTTCAATTCGGTGAGCGCGCTGTTCTGTTCGGCAATTTGCAAGCGTACTTCGGTAGCGATGCTGATGAGTTACGCGGTACTGATCGTGCTTTACTTTTTACCGGTCGCTGCCTGGTACATCGGGACGAGTGTCTCCGATGATCCCGCGCTGGTTGAAACGCTCAAACGAGATGGTATTACCAGTCCGATGATGGCTGCGTTTTGGGTTCCACTGGATGCCAATATTCTTATTTCTCAGGACCCTGGGGCTGCGACGGGTAACTGGGGTTTGGTTATTCTCTATTTTGGATTCACGCTTCTCCTAATCGCCGTCATGTTTGCAATCGTCGCCGCTTTGCTTCGCAACCGCTGGGGAATGACGGGACGTTAGACAGTGTCGGTCAAGATGTCGTTTACGATGCGCTCGGTAGAGCAGGCTTAACGACCGATACTGCCAGTGCCACAACTAATAGCACCTATGACAAAGCGGGCAATCGCATCTTAGCCATCGACGGCAAGACACACAGCACGACTTATGTCACGCGAGGTAGAGCTGTCCACTCCGACGGCGCTGAAGCTGTTGTCAACATATGGTTCAGCCCTTGACGTATTCCGCTACCCCAAAATTAAAGTTGGATGAAGCACTAGTCCTTTGTCCAGATTAGGTTTTGGGGTTAGTGAGGGTGACAAACAACAGGATGTTAGCCGACAACATGGAACGGGAGAACGAGGCTCTGCCGAGCGAGTCTCCACAGCCCGTTAGACTCGGGCTGTACCTACAGACGCCCATCACTTTGATGAAAAACTCACGGATACTCGTTCACGTTCACAAGTACAGTCAAGTCTGTTTGTTACGTCAAGTCCTGCTCGGCAGAGCCTCGTTCT
>JANNNN010001138.1:0-1560 GCA_031398555.1 Planctomycetia bacterium
AGCGGCGACTGCTGACTAAACATCATTGCGTATACTGTAGTAAGCAATAATACCGGGAGAATTGAGCTCCTGCCGAGAATATCTCGGCAGCAAGTTCGACGCAACTGCACCGGAGGCGGCCCTCTAGTACTACAGGGAAGCCTGCTGGCTACCATTCTGCGCTCACGAGTACAGTGAAGTCTATTTTTGTGCCAAGCGTTAGCTTCAAATCCAATTTGGTATGCAAAAAAACGCATCGCCGAGTCGCAACTCAGAGATGGCCAGCATTTTGCGTGCTGATCCTGGGATCGTCAGTTGGCTCAGCCTCCGAGTTGACGCTAGCTACGTCCGCCACTAACGCTTCATGCTAGCGACACGAACCATGGCGCGAGCGCGCGTGCAGGCCTTTTCACGCACGACTGCCAAGTCAGGCTTGTCGGCGGGCAACTCCAAAGCAGACTTAAGAGCTGCTTCGGCGGCAGATGAAGTTATCTGTTCAGTGCCAACGACACGATCGGTCAAAACCGAGATTATGTTCTTGGAAACTTGAACAAAGCCACCATCTACAAAGTACGACTTTGTTCCTTCCGAATTCTTGACGCGTAGTACGCCATAACCCAAGCGACCGACGAGCGGACTGTGGCCTTTTAGAATGCCCATTTCACCGTCAAACAACGGCACCGTCACCGAGTCGGCTTTTAAGTCCAACTCGGTTCGTTCAGGCGTGACTACTACGCATTGCAAATCGTTCATGGTTCGTCCACTCAGTAGCATAGGCTTCTAGCCTGTGACTATAGCCTATCAAACTATTTCTTTACTATACTATTTCTTCTCGGCCATCTTCTTCGCTTGAGCTTCAGCTTGCTCAATCGGTCCGACGTACATGAAGGCTTGCTCTGGCAGGTGATCCCACTTGCCGTCGCAAATTTCTTCAAAGCTGCGAATCGTGTCGGCGATCGATGTCAACTCACCAGGCTTGCCGATGAATTTCTCAGCGACCAAGAACGGCTGCGACAAAAAGCGTTCGATACGTCGAGCGCGATGCACAACCATCTTGTCCGCTTCCGCCAATTCGTCCACCCCAAGAATCGCGATGATGTCCTGCAATTCGCGGTAACGCTGAAGAATCGTTTGCACGCGGCGAGCGATCGTGTAGTGGCGATCACCCACGTACTGGGGATCAAGGATACGGCTGTTCGAAGCTAACGGATCGATCGCAGGATAAATACCCTTTTCGGAGATCGAACGCTCAAGATAAATGAACGCGTCTAACTGTCCGAACGCCGTTGCTGGAGCAGGGTCAGTCGGATCGTCAGCAGGCACATACACGGCTTGAACCGATGTAATAGCACCCTTCTTGGTCGATGTAATGCGTTCTTGCAAGGCACCCATTTCGGTCGCCAGCGTCGGTTGGTAACCCACCGCAGAAGGCATGCGGCCAAGGAGCGCGGACACTTCCGAACCAGCTTGCGAGAAGCGGAAAATGTTGTCGACGAACAACAGCGTATCCACGCCAGTTGTATCGCGGAAATATTCAGCCATGGTGAGCGCGGCGAGGGCAACGCGAAGACGCGAACCAGG
>JANNNN010001145.1:0-4524 GCA_031398555.1 Planctomycetia bacterium
GGAATCCCAAGCGATTTCAATTTTGCGAACACGTGTTCGTCAACCAGGTTTCGCGTTTCGGGCCACGATGCGACTTCGGCACCGAGTGGAACGCTCACGCGGAACACACCCACTTTGCCCTGATAGCGGGCCATGATTGCCGCATCACCGGCTTTGTCGGTCAAAGAAACTAAGCCTTGATCGGTGACGGTCGCCAAGTCAGCGTTGTTGGACTCAAACTGCACCGTGCGAGTAATGTCCTCGCGTTTGCCGTTTGAATAATGGGCGATGACGGCAATTTGCTGGCTACTATTGCGGGTCAAAGTCCGCTGCGTCGGGGTGACTTCAATTTTTGAAACCACAGCATCCGTGTCGGCTCCATAAGGCATACCTTGGGCGATCCAGCGGAGCATCAAGCGATACTCTTGTGAATCTTGTTTTAGGCGTTGTCCGCCACCGTGCGGTGCGACGTTAATGGCTTTCGCGAGCAGCAAGCTCTGATCGGGAACTGCAGGAAACAGACGACGGCCACGACCCTCGTTAACAAGGTGTTCAAAATCTTCACGCGGTTCGAAGCCGAGCAGGGATAATTTAAATCCGTTTTGCCCAGCCGCTTTGCCGTGACAACCACCGCTGTTACAGCCCAATTTGGTAAAGATCGGAACAACCTGATTCGGAAAGCTGACCGGTTCGATAGCTTCCATGCCGACAACTTCTATAGACAATTCGGCGGGACTACCGTTCCTGAAAGCACCCGTGATTTTTCCTTTACCATTGGCAAGTGGTGTGACGAATCCCGAAACATCGATGGTTGCCAATTCAGCCGGCTCTACTTTTAAGCTTGCAAAACGAGTGACATCGAAGGGCTGCTTGGCAGGAGTAATTGCCGTCAACTGCAACTGCCAACGCGCGTCGCCGCCTCGCAGAAGGATCGATGGTTCGAGCGATTCAAAGGCCAGTTTTTCGACCGTGATAGCAGGCGGTTCAGTCGAATTCAAAGCTGCAGGGGCCGCTGTTGCTGGCTCGGCAGCGCCTGCAAAACTCGCCGATAGGACGAGCATTGAAAGTGCGGACGAGCCTACTAGATTGAAAGTCATTTTCAATAGCAACTGCATAGGTAACGCTTTCAAAAGGTGGGATATTGGCGGATTTTGCTGGTTTTGTCTTGCGAATTCCAATGCGTTCTCAAATCAATTCCGCGATGGGCGCGTGGTCAACCAAATACTGCGGACGACCGGTTGGATCAATGAGTGTAGTTGTCGACGTATCGATACCCAAGTTGTGATAAAGGGTGGCTGTGATTTCTTGCATATGGACCGGTCGTTCAGTCGCGTGTTCGCCGAGCCGATTGGTGGCTCCGATAGCTTGACCGGCGCGGATGCCGCCACCCGCGAGGAATGCGCAACTGACGTTCGACCAGTGATCGCGTCCGGCACCGTTGTTGATCTTGGGAGTCCGCCCGAATTCGCCCCAAACGACGATGCTAACATCATCCAAAATGCCACGTTGATCTAAATCTTCAATCAAAGCGCTCAAGCATTGATCCAGTTTGCCGCCGTGATCGCGAACGAGATCAAAGTTCTGACCATGGCTGTCCCAACGTCCGAAGCTGAGACTTACGCACCGTGCGCCGGCTTCCACAAGCCTTCGAGCAATCAGCAGATGATCGTTACAAGTCGGTGCACCATCGTATTGATATTTGTAAGGCTTTCCGTCACCGTAGCGTGCGACGATTTTCGGATCTTCCTTCGATAAATCGAGTGCGTCCAGCAGCTTGCTGCTCGTAAGGACATCGAGGGCTCGCTGGCCGAAGACATCCATACCCTGCATTGTGCCTTTTGCGTCAATGTCGCGCCGCAGTGTGTCGACACTGGTCAGCAACTGACGACGATCTTGCAAGCGTTCGAGCGAGATGCCGTTGAGTTTCATGTTGTCCATGCCGGGGCCATCAGGCTTGAACGGCGAGTAGCTAGCACCCAGAAAGCCGCTGATCCCCGCGTCGGACCAAGGAGCGTGCTGGGTTTTAGCAGCCAAACCGATGTTGGTTGGTACCGACGGATCAACAGGTCCGCGAAGCTTGGTGATTGCGGCGCCAATGGATGGGCGACCGCCAAGTGGTTTTAGGTCTTCTGTAAACCAGCCCGTCATACACTGGAAGGATTCGTGTCGATCTTTGCAGCCTACGACGGAACGAATTACCGCCGCTTTGTCCATGATCTTGGCAAGCTGCGGGAAGACTTCACAAATTTGAATACCCGCAACTTTGGTCGGGATCGGGCTGAACTCGCCGCGAATCTCAGAGGGAGCTTCGGTCTTGATATCCCACATATCTTGATGAGGCGGCCCGCCTGCCAAAAATATGTTAATGACTGCTTTGTGCCCTAAACCGGCCTTCGAAGCAGGCTGTTTCGATTCCGCTCGCAGCAAATCGGCGAGTCCTAAACCGCCCGCACCAAAGGTCAGTCCCCCGATCGCAAGAAAGCTGCGTCGCGAGATCCCATCGCAGTAGCGACCCGAATTGCCGAAAATGGTCAGCATGGCAACACCGATTATTGGAGGTAGGAAGTGAGGTGGGAATCAGGTGACGTATCCTTACGCCCCGATAGTCAGCATTGTTGTCAAGGTTTGCCCACAAATGCAAGTGCACTGAATTTAGAGCGCGAGCAAGCCCTGATCAACGCGGCTGATATGCACATTCTACCACAGTTGTATCTGCCAGTCCAAGCAATTTGACGCCGGGCTCAAATTAATCAGATCAAGGATAGCCGGCTTTACCTGAAAAACAGAAGGGAAAGGAAAGCCCACTTCTCGCAGATCGCTAGCTCGTTCATAGCACTCGTCTGTGACCGCTTTCGGACATGGTGCCAGTTGACTACAGAATCACTGTAGGACGCCAAATGGGAAAGTTATCTACCCAACGGGCGCATTTTTACGCCGCCAAAGGAGAAGGTCTTTCTGCAATTCAGGTCGCTTAAATAGACTTCGGATGCCTACGGAGATTGCTTACTTAACAACAATACTGGTCCTCTAAACAAAATGGGAGTAAAGTAGAAACGGTTTTATCCGTGGGACCACTTAACCGACCAGCATGCATATGAATATAGTTGGAGAAGAATACATGCGGGCATGCATAGCGGAGCCCGGTTATCTGCATTCAAAGTCAATAAACCGTCGCTTCCCGGCCCACTCCTGTACTTCTGCCCGTACGGCCGGATCACCTCCACATGGTTTGTCGACTGAGCAAAACTAGCAAGCAGGATGCCTACCGTACTAATAAGTTTAAAATGTCATGACTCGATTTTATACATTGCTAACAGTGATCCTGGTGGTGGGCAATTTGCAGGCTGATGATGTCAGCTTCAATGAGCAGATTCGTCCGATCCTTGTCGAGTTCTGCATCGACTGCCACGGGCCAGATGCCAACAAACGCGAAGGTGATCTGCGCTTGGATGTGGACGAATCCACTAGAAAACTCTTCAGTCCGGCCAGCCATCCCGACGAGAGCGAACTTTACAAGCGGATTACGTCGACGGATGATGACCTTCGCATGCCGCCGCCGAGGTCTGGTAAGCAGTTGCACGCCGACCAAATCGAAAAATTACGCAAATGGATTGCCGAGGGTGCTCGCTACGAAGGTCACTGGGCTTACCAACCTGTTCAAGCCCCAGCGACAGATGCGAGTATCGATGGCATCCTCGTGGGAAAGCTGCAGTCAAAGGGACTAAAGTACTCTCAACCAATCTCGCGGCAACAATGGATCCGACGCGCAACGCTCGACCTTACAGGTGTTCCACCAACGTGGGCAGATGTCGAAGCGTTCGTCAACGATAATTCGGATTTGGCAAAGCAACATGTCATCGATCGTTTGCTCGATTCGCCAAAGTACGGTGAGCGTTGGGGGCGGCATTGGTTAGATATCGCTCGCTATGCCGATACACTAGGCGGTGCCGCGATCGGCTTTACCAAATTCCCGTTTTCCTACACTTACCGGGATTACGTGATCCAGGCTTTCAACGCCGACTTACCGTATGATCGCTTTGTCACTGAACAACTAGCCGCCGACCAGTTGGGACTCGCCGACAATCACCCCGCACTTGCCGGAGTTGGTTTCTTAACAGTCGGGATGCAGTATCGCAACAGACACGACGTGATCGACGACCAGATTGATGTCGTCTCGCGCGGACTCCTTGGTCTGACCGTTGCCTGTGCTCGATGCCACGATCACAAATACGATGCCATACCGACTCAGGATTACTATTCGCTCTACGCAACGTTTGCCAGTAGCCATTCGCCCGACCCATTGCCACTGATTGGTGAACCGACAGGCAAGCCGTTTGAAGACTACCAGCAAGCTTTAAATGCAGCTCAAGAAGAACACGATGACCTGGCTCGCGATCAAATCGAAGTAATGCGTGGCCGTTTCAATCACTGAAAAGTACACATACGCCTGCAGCGAATACGCCTTGTTTGCGGCATTCACCCAGTTGTTATCGCCTTTCCAGTCGCCATCGAAATCAAAATTCGTGATGTAATCCGAGCGTGGTT
>JANNNN010001165.1:0-3445 GCA_031398555.1 Planctomycetia bacterium
GCGATATAAGCCATTGCAAAATTCAATGCCGCCGCTTGCATGCAAGCGGCGGCATTGAATTTTGCAATGGCTTATATCGCCAATTCAAATCGACTTAGTAGCGATACAGGTCAGGCTTGTAGGGACCTTCGACGGGAACGCCAAGGTACTCGGCTTGAGCTTGAGTTAGTTTAGTGAGCTTCACGCCCAGCTTTTCCAAGTGCAAACGAGCGACTTCTTCGTCCAGCTTTTTGGGCAAAACGTAAACCTTGTTTTGGTATGCGCCGGTGTCGCGTTCAGCCCACAGTTCCAACTGAGCGAGAACTTGGTTGGTGAAGCTGGTGCTCATCACGAACGATGGGTGCCCAGTCGCACAACCTAGATTCAGCAAACGGCCTTCAGCTAGAACGAGAATGCTCTTGCCTGTTGCCTTGAAGCGGAATTGGTCATACTGTGGTTTGATCTTGATGCGTTCAACTTCGCCAGCTTTTTCGAGCTTATGCAAACCAGCCATGTCGATTTCGTTATCGAAGTGACCGATGTTGCCGATGATGGCTTTGTCTTTCATCAGCTTCATGTGGTCAGCGGTGATGATGTCTTTGTTGCCGGTTGTGGTAACGAAGATGTCCGCGATAGCGATCACGTCTTCGATCGGCTTGACTTCATAACCTTCCATCACAGCTTGTAGAGCACAGATCGGATCGATTTCGCTAACAATCACGCGGCAGCCTTGGCCACGCAACGACTGGCAGCTGCCCTTTCCGACTTGACCGTAACCGCAAACGACAGCAACTTTTCCACCGATCATGACGTCGCTCGCGCGATTGAGTCCGTCGATCAACGAGTGACGGCAGCCGTACACGTTGTCAAACTTGCTCTTCGTGACCGAGTCGTTGACGTTGATTGCTGGGAACAATAGACGCTTGCTACGTTCCATTTCATACAGGCGCTCAACACCGGTCGTGGTTTCTTCGCTCACGCCACGAATCGCCTTGGCCATCTTGGTGTACTTGCCAGGATATTTGGCTAGCTCATCGCGAAGCAAATCGAGGATGACGCCCCATTCTTCGGATTCAGTTTCAGCGTTAAAAGCTGGCACTTTGCCGGCGGCTTCGTATTCGAGCCCTTTGTGGATCAACATGGTGGCGTCGCCACCGTCGTCGACGATCATGTCCGGTCCGCTTCCGTCTGGCCATACAAGCGCTTCCGCAGTGCACCACCAATACTCAGGAAGTGTTTCGCCCTTCCAGGCGAAGACCGGGGTGCCCTTTGGATTGTCCAGCGATCCGCCCCGACCTGCGACCACTGCCGCTGCAGCACTGTCTTGAGTCGAGAAGATATTGCAGCTCACCCAGCGGACATCGGCACCGAGGTCAACCAAAGTTTCAATCAAAACGGCGGTTTGGACAGTCATGTGCAACGAGCCCATGATCTTCACGCCCTTGAGCGGAAGAGTCTTTGCGTTGCGTTGACGCAAGATCATCAGACCTGGCATTTCGTCCTCTGCCAATTCGATTTCCTTGCGACCGAGCGCAACAAGCGTTTCGGCTTCTTCGCGCTTGCCAGCAGCAGCCAGATCGAATGCGAGAACCTTGAAGGGTACGCGAGCACCCGCAGCAGGCTTTGAAGCAGCAGGTTTTGGTGGGGTAACAGTACTCATTTCGAAAACTCCTTAAATCGTTTTCAATCCAGTAAATTCTACAAACAAACAGTTAACCGGTGAGCCGACGGCGCAAGCCGTGGGCCTCGAAGTTTCAGGCGTTTACACAGTAATCACTCGTTCCAATGGGAATCGGACTTCAATCTGATCACCCACGAAAGCTATCCAATCGCTTAGATCTGGCATGCTATTTTATTCTGATATCATTGCTCAATTCTGGTCATTGCTGCGGATAGTCAACTCCTATCGATACCCGCGGCTGGCGCCGTCGGCTCACATGACCGCCAAGTCAATTCAACTTAAGCTGCACAGCCCGCCTCCCGCGTGGCCACGGCTGAAAACAGGGCCGGTCCTTTTGCGTGTGAATCTGGTGGTAAGGGAAAATAACGCGTCAGCCTCAATCCGGCTTGTTCAAGCCAGTCAGTAAGTTCATCTCGGTCCACTCCCAATCGCAAGTGGCCCATCTCAACCTTGTACGCGGATCGTTCATGCGGCAATAAGTCTACAATGACTAGCGACCTTTTCGGCTTCAGCACACGGGCCGCTTCGCGTAACGCAGCGGCCGGCTCCGGTAAATATGCTAACACCAACATCAACCAGGCTGCGTCGAGCATATTGTCGTCGAGTGGCAAGTCCGTTAACGATCCGGATCTCAGGTGCACGTTGTTGTACTTGGCAAGGGAGGCCCGCGCGGCCGCTAACATGGCCACAGAATTGTCGATCGCGTACGCAGTGCTAACAAATGGTGCGACCAATTGACATAATGGAGCTGAGCCGCAGCCTAACTCACCAACCACTGCGTCACTTGGCAAGCAAGCCGCCATCGCAACCGCATCCAATTGTTTGCCGAACAACTCAACCCGTAATTTGTCCCACTGCTCGGCAGCTGAAGAGAAAAACACTTCGCTCCGTGATCGCTCAGCTAAAACGCTGGCTAACCGCTGCTGATCCAGTTCGGACGTCGGCGAGTCCGCTTGCTGGCGAACCCACTGCCAAAGGCTGATCCGGTTTTCATTCCACAAAGAATGGTCTATGCGGTACAAATGATTCGTGCCATCGCGGCGGCTCTCTAACCACTGATCGGCAATTAATACTTTCAGGTGGCGACTTACCGTACTTTGGGGTAGCTGCACGACCGTACACAGCTCCGAAACCGACAGTTCCTCGAGCTCTAACAAACGAAGCAATCGCACGCGAGTCGCGTCCGCTAACGTCTGGAGCCAATCAAGAGAAGCTGCCGCTACCACGAAAATCTGCCTTAACGAAGTCAATCCAAGCATCCATCCGTCCATCCGGATGAATGGTTATTATGGCAAATTGTATTAGAGTGTCAATAGAGAACCGCAAACTGACCCAAGCGACTTTTAGTCAAGGCGACGATTCTTAAAAATTTCCCACTTGTCCATGGATTCCAGGGTGCGAACATCAGTCATGTCGTATTTCAGGGGGGTGACACTAATATGTCCGTCGGAAATAACTGTCAAATCGGTCGGGTGATCGGTACGGCGAGGCGGTGGATCGTTGGTGGCCCAATAGTAATCTCGCCCTTTAGGATCCTGTCGGCGAATGTAGTGTTCACCATAGCGTTCGACGCCCATAGGCACGCAGTGCACTTCAGGCACACCACCGGTTCGCGCCAACACGGTCGCTGCTGTTGGAATGTTGATATTGTAGAGTTGCGGAGTAGACTGCTTGCGGCTGAGTATCTGCCGAATCAAGATCACGGCAAGATCCGCGGCCATTTCGAAGTCCGCGTGCGGATCGTACTCAAGCGAAACTGCAAAGCTGTTGTAGCGAAAGAAAGCG
>JANNNN010001226.1:0-2573 GCA_031398555.1 Planctomycetia bacterium
CGTCAAGGCTTTCGGTGAGTTGTCAATTTGCTGAAATCAACGAAATGCTTGAGGGCTTGTTGATTTTTTCACTGCCACGAGGAATTCGGTTCCGATGGTAACCCGAAGCGTCAGCGAGGGGCGTCTGATCCCTCGCTTACGCTTCGGGTTACTATAAAATCAACAAGCCCTTGACGCATTCCACTACCCCAAAATTAAAGTTGCACAGAGCACTAGAAGCCTAAGCTAAGTCTGAAATTGTAGCTGACTCGTGGCTGACGCTGCTAGCGTCAGTGCGGATGCTGGGAGCATCCGTCACGATTGTCAGATAGCAACTTTCCACATTTGGGTATTCCAAGTTCCCGAACTCCATCCGTCAACGGATGGTGTTTCTGGCGGCACTCGGAAAAATCGAAAAGTCGAAGAATCTTCAAGACTT
The DNA here is from genome assembly GCA_031398555.1 of Planctomycetia bacterium. Taxonomy (GTDB): domain Bacteria; phylum Planctomycetota; class Planctomycetia; order Pirellulales; family Pirellulaceae; genus Aureliella. The sequence goes on from JANNNN010001226.1 coordinate 419, forward strand.
CTCGCTAATCGCCAGTATGCAATGCTGCGAAATCGTTCCAGCGCGGCCAATTGGATCGGAATTCACCGCGCTACGCTGCGCAAGAAACTCAACCGCTACGGCATTCGCGAGGACGGTTTTTTTTGAGCGGACAATGCTCAACCTACAGACCGTCTGCCACAGTTGTTGAACTTGTGCTAAAACATCGGCACCCTAAATCACTGCAAAACCTTCAAAACCTATTGGGAGAAACTCGAATGACGAACGGGCCATTGAATCGCAAACTTCGGATGGGACTGGTAGGCGGCGGCCAAGGATCATTCATCGGACGCGTGCATTCGATCGCGGCCTGTCTGGACAATCGAGCCACCGTGACGGCCGGTGCGCTGTCTAGCAATGCCGAACGCGCAAAAGCCTCCGCACCCGACTACGATATCGCCGCGGAACGAGCCTACGGTTCCTACGAAGAAATGTTCGCCAAGGAAAAAGCCTTGCCCGCCGACAAGCGAATCGACTTCGTCAGCATTACGACGCCAAACCACACTCACTTTGAAATTGCAAAAGCTGCCGTTGAAGCTGGCTTCAACGTGGTTTGCGATAAACCTATGACCTTCGATTTGGCTCAAGCTGAACAGTTGGCTGAAGTGGTCGACAAGTCCGACGTGGTTTTCGCGCTGACCCACAACTACACGGGATATCCGCTCGTCCGCCAAGCTCGTCAGATGATCCTCAGCGGCGAACTGGGCGAGATTCAAGCGGTTCGCGCGAACTACATTCAAGGCTGGTTACGCACTAGGCTTGAAGAATCCGATCAAAAGCAAGCCGCATGGCGGACGGATCCGACGAAGAGCGGTGCGGCGGGTTGCTTTGGTGATATTGCGACTCATGCTTACAACTTGGCTCGCTACATGACCGGCTTGAAGACGGAAGCGATCTCTTGCCACTTGCGATCCTTCGAACCCGGTCGCAAGTTAGATGACTATGGTACCGCTGTAATCAAGTTCGCCAATGGCGGCTTGGGAACTGTAACGGCATCGCAGATAAGCCACGGTCGCGAAAACGATGTTTCAATCGAGATCGATGGTACGAAAGGCGCAATCCAATGGCGGCAGGAAGAGCCGAATGTGATGATTTTCCGGCGCAACGGTCATCCTCATCAACTCTACACCCGCGATCCAAACGCACCGTTCATGAACGAAGCTGGCCGCGGCGCTTGCCGCTTGCCAAGTGGCCACCCGGAAGCGTTTTTTGAAGCGTTTGCAAACATTTACGCTTCCGCGTTTGATGCGATGATCGACAAGTCAGCTGGCAAGAAAGTTGAACGCCGCGACACCGTCTATCCCAATGTACACGATGGCGTTGAAGGCATGCTGTTCATTGAGCAGTGTGTTGAAAGTAGTAATCAGAACGGAGCTTGGCTACCGTTGAAACACGCTCGTCAACGCGTCTAGAACATTGTCGTGGCTTGGGAGATTGCGTGGCTTGGGACCATTTGTCCCGAGCGATCCATACGGTTGCGTTTGGCAATTGAATGACGGACGGGACAAATAGTCCCATTCCACGCAATTGAAAACGTTGGACGGGACAAATATTCCCAGCCTACCGCAAGCTCACTTGCACCCAACCGTTGTCTAACTGCAAATTACTGATTTGCAGGCTGGGCATATTAGCTTTCTTTGGAGGCGGTAGCGTAATCGGTGCGTTCACGAGGACAGGTTTAAAAGTGTCCTCAAACTTGCCTTTTAGAAACGCCCGCATGCTAACGGCAGCTAGGTTACTGATCTTGCCAAAGAACTCGATCTTAACTTCACCTTCGCGATCTAGGCGCAAAAAGCCGTTGTAAACTGTCGGTCGATAAACGGCGGTAACAGAAGCGTCCTGCTTGAGGACCTGTTCACCACGTGTCATCTGGCCAATACGAAGCGTCATTCTGACTAGGCCGTCATTGAAATCGATTTGGATTGGATGGAAAGCTGCAAAGGTGATCGACCAAGGGTCAGCGTCAGCTTCTTTTTGCAACTCAGGGGTAACTTTGCCGCCAAATTGTTTTACGAGGTCATCGAGGTCGTAATTGCGAATCGTCCGACCACTGAGGAAAACATCGATAGCGTTCATCACCGCCGATTGATGAGCTTCGATGACGACTGGAGCGTCGAAGGCTTTAGGTAAATCGCTA
>JANNNN010001282.1:0-2755 GCA_031398555.1 Planctomycetia bacterium
CGAACGACGCTACGCGGGCGTAACGCACATTGACATTGCTGGAATGAACGACTCGAAAGTTGCCGAGGTGCAACGCGTCGTCCGTGATACCGGAGTCGCGATAAGTGCCCTCGGCTATTATCCCAATTGTTTGTCGCCTGATTCCGCTGAGGCACAGAAGTCCATCGAGCATTTGAAGAATCTGATGCACGCCGCGAAGCAACTGGGTATCGCCCGAGTCAATACATTTATCGGTCGCGATTACACTCGCAGTGTCGATGACAATTGGCCGAGGATGTTGGAGACTTGGCGGCCTATTATTGCCCTAGCGGACCAATTGCAGCTGCGCATCGGAATCGAAAACTGCCCCATGTTTTTTTCCAAAGATGAATGGCCCGGGGGTAAAAACATTGCGACAACGCCAGCTATCTGGCGACGACTGTTTAGTGACATACCGAGCCCAAATCTGGGATTGAATTATGATCCGTCGCACATGGTTTGGCAGCAGATGGATTATTTAAAACCGATACGGGACTTTGCCGATCGCATTTCCCACGCTCACGCGAAAGACGTGCGACTCGACCGTCACAAACTCGATGAAGTCGGCATCATGGCTCATCCGCTCGAATATCACACACCAAAGCTTCCGGGTTTGGGCGAAGTGAACTGGGGCAAATTCTTTTCAACTTTGCTAGATGCCGGTTACAGCGGGCCAGTTTGCGTGGAAGTTGAAGATCGAGCCTATGAAGGTTCGCTCGAATCACGCAAAGATTCGCTCAGACAAAGTTACCGCTATTTAAAGAATTTTGTTGCATAGCGGGTTTGCGGGGCCAGTTGAACGTACTCTATGGAGCACGTTAAAGCGCCGACAAGTCGAAATCTGTTTCGGACACCACCAACTTCAGCGATTCTCGTTGGCGTGCGTCCCGTAGCGAAGAGCAGAAAACCGCCGTACAGGACGGCGGCATTTCTTTGGCCTTTAGCCTACTCCTTTTTGGCTTCTTTCTATGGTGAACTCGTTCTTTTTCTTGTAAATAATTCTTTTCTTAGCAAATTCGCACGGGCCAAACTTCTATGTGGTAATCTTCGCCATCGTAGTGAAACCATGTGTGAGGAAACGCGTAGAAACCAATGAATAAGCAGCCCGGAATCGTAAGCTCCATAGCTGGACCAACAGCCAAGTCGCCAACCGAACGCTTGGTATCACTCGACCAATTTCGTGGCTACACGGTCGTTGGCATGCTGTTGGTCAACTACTTCGGCGACTTTGCAGTGTGTCCCCAAGTATTAAAGCACTCACATGACTATTGCAGCTATGCAGATACGATCATGCCGCAGTTCTTATTCGCGGTTGGGTTTTCTCTGCGATTGACCTTCGGGCGACGCCTGCAGGCTCAGGTGAAGAAACAGGGGAGTTCCGTCACGTATGCTCGGATGATTCGCCGCTTGCTTGGCTTGGTTCTGGTCTCGTTGGTCGTGTACCACGTCACGCCGCGAGCGACTTCGTGGGAGCAATTGTCAGCGATGAGTTTTTGGCAAGTGTTCGGCGACCCGCTGAAGCGCCAATGGTTTCAAACGTTGATGCACATCGCGGTGACTTCGTTGTGGTTGTTGCCCGTCATTCACCGCACCGCACGAATTCGAGTTGCCTGGATGGTTGGATCGGCTGTCGCGCATGTGCTTGTGTCGTATTGGTTCAACTTCACTTGGGCCAATACGGCACCCAATGCAATCGACGGTGGTCCGCTTGGCTTTTTGACTTGGTGTATACCTGCCATTGTCGGTACGCTGGCCTGCGATTTCTTCGTTCCAAAAGCCGATTCGCAGGCCACGAGTACGCAATCAAAACACAAGCGGAGCGTTCGGCCGGTTCTGTTCGCAGCGTTCGGGTTGCTGATGCTGGGCTATTTTATGTCTTGTCCTACACGACTTTATGACGTTCCAGAATCCCAACAAACTAAACTGCTGAAAGTGAAATTGGCCGACGATCCAGTTTTCCCAGAAATGAGTCGTGTCCAGTCGAAGCTTTCGACAGCAGGTCTCGCAGAGTATTTCGCCGAGCCACCGTTTGTAAAACCGCCCGATGAAAAGCACCGTAAGTGGAATTACTGGATGATGAGCCAACGCGCGGGCACGTTGAGTTACTTAATATTCTCAGCCGGTTTCTCACTGTTAGTTTTTGTTTTGTTCTATGTTGGCTGCGATGTTTACAAGTTGTCTCTTCCCGTCTTTCGGACTTTTGGTACCAACGCGTTGGTCGCCTATGTCCTGCATACAATGGTAAGTTCAGCGGTGCAGCCATTCTTCCCAAAAGACTCACCGGCATGGTTTGCCTATACAGGACTATCCATTTTCTTTCTAATCACGTGGTTGTTTGTTAAACAATTGGAAAAGCAAGGGGCATACTTGCGAGTGTGACGTCCAAACCGGAGTCGCTTCCGACTGCCAAACCCACATGGATGTTTAGTTAGACCAGAGATGTGTCGCCCTGTGTCGCCGATGGGCTAAATGCAACTGGAAAACTCTAGAAACAACTGTGCACGAACCAAAAGCTCTAGAAACAACTGTGCATGAACCATACACTACCTCCTGCGAAAAACTCTGCGAACAACGCGACACTAAGTGCACGCATCACATCGCTTGACCAGTTTCGCGGGTACAGCGTCGCAGCGATGTTTGTCGTCAACTTTGTGCAACACATGAATGTCGCCCACCAGACTCTGAAGCATAACAATACACACTTCAGCTATGCAGATTCGATCATGCCCAGTTTCAT
>JANNNN010000065.1:0-1437 GCA_031398555.1 Planctomycetia bacterium
AGGCAAACGGACAATAAAAAAATACCAGCGAACCCACAATCTGGGAATTGCAGCCTAGATGCAAAGGCCTGGAGGTCAAATGGGAGCGCGGGATCTTTGAGTCGTCTGACCAATTCCTTTGCATCTTGGCTGCAATTCCTAGATTAGCGCAATCGGTGCGGGCTGTGCGCGGACTGCGAGACAGTTGTTGGTCTCAGACGGTAATGTCATGTCAGCTCTCGAAGGTTCTGCTGACTACGGCGTGAAGTTTGATAGTTGCGGCTCGATGATAACCGACCACTTTTCGATGCCAGCCTGACGCTTGAGCAACTGGTTTAGTTTTCGAAAAGCTTGCTTGGTTAATGTCACGCCTTTGCAATAGACCTTGTCAATAAACTCCACGACCGGACTAACGGACTTCCATGTCATTGAACTGGCCCACTTCACTGCATCGTGAATTGTCTTGAGCTGTGTGCCATTCCAGTGTCGTTCCAGAGTACCCCAGCAGCGCTCGATAATGTTGTACTTGCTGTGATAGGGTGGATAGTAAACAAGTTCAATTTCCAGTTCCTGCTCGTTGGCAAACTCGATCAATCGCTTCATGAACTTTCGACGTGAGCTTGAGACTTCAGGGCCATTGTCCAAGTCGATCATGAGCTTCCTAACGCTCGGATAAATCTGCTTGCGGTTTATCCACCACCTCTCAAGCTGGTCCGCTGTTGTGTCGGCCGTCACTGGCCCTTGAATTCCGTCTTGCGGAGCCGACGTAGCACATGCCCGTTTCGATTGAGTACTCGTCGGAGAGTCCTGGGTGATGGCAAATTGCTACTAGGGATTCCAAGGGAATCAGCCAGGATTACACGTAGCGATTTACCTGTCACACGTGTGTAAATTTTGCCTGTACGCAATTGCGGATCAGCTTGCGAGTTCTCCGATAACAATTGTTCTACTACCGGCAGTAGTTCTGGCATAACCACTTCGATGCGAGGTCGGCCGGCTGAATTTAGCAGTGTTTTTTTCAACGTCTGGCGTGACACCCCCAGGCGGAATAGCGTGCGATTCGCTCAAGCCGCGAGCAACCGCCTTTCGATTCCAACCGAAGATCGTTTCTGCGGCTCGCGGACTGCCTCCAGCATAGTTCTGCAAGCCCAAGCAAACCAGTTGCCTCGGGTGGCTCCCTTAAGTTGTCTTGCAGCTTGACGAATAACAGCAATAAGTCCCGTGTCGAATTGTGCCATGACTGAACTCCCAAGCCCCCCTGGAAGTCGTTCGCTGCTTATATCCTCACGGGATGTCGCGAAAAGAAAATGAGCTACGGCGAACAGAACACGCACAACCGTGCAAAGTATTGAAATCAACGGCTGTAGCAGCGGCGGACAGCTCTTGGACACTTGCAAGACGACTTCGCCGCTGCTACAGCCATTGATATCAATACTAGTGGGTTCGCTGGTATTTTTT
>JANNNN010000084.1:0-1357 GCA_031398555.1 Planctomycetia bacterium
TACCTAGCTGAGGGAAATGATACTCTTTGGCTGCACTCGGGTAATGTAAGAGGGGTTACGCACATGGACCTGGGAGGCGGTGATGACGAGGTCCTTGTCGGTGGTGGCAACTCAATGCCCGCCGAGTTGCTTACGGACGAATTATTCGCACTCTTCCCAGATGCGATGGAACAGTTAGCGGGTTCGATGCTCAGATTGAATCAGTCGCTGACTGTCCTTGGCTTTGCCGGCCAGGATAACGCATACGTTGCGAACTGTACCGTCGTTGGTTATGCAACGTTCGACATGGGCGCTTCGGCAGATGATGTCTTCCTGGGTACCGATAGCGGTATAACATCGACATTTTTTCAAAACTCGATGGTGATTGTCCCTGGATCGGGTGCAGACAGCGTATCCTTAGGGGAAGTGCAAGTAACACGTGATGTGGTCATCGACGATCCCACGAATGCTTCAACGATTGACGTATTTGCAAGCCGTATCGGCGGAAACTTACTGATTTTCACTTCACTGGCGGTCGACTATGTCAACATTGAATCCGTGACAGTCACAGGACTACTGAAGGCCATACTGAAAGACGCGAATGACAAGTTAATACTTTCCGATGTAGTAGCCAACCGCATGGAATTCTTTCTAGGTATTGGCAACGACCAACTCATCGCAACGGCCTTAGAAACCCCAAACCTACTTGTATTTCTGGAGGACGGGGCGGACCGATCGAATGTTCAGAATAGTAATGTCACCAACAGTTATTACTACGGAGGCGGTGGTGATGACTATTTTACAATTCAGACTTCTAGCGGCTCGACTGCCTACGTCTATGGAGATGGAGGAACAGATACGCTCAAACAGTCTGGCAACTCGATTAATAAAGTCTATTCGTATTCGATAGAACGCAAGCTTTAAATCAGTAGTCAAATCATTAGGCCGCTCGGGAAACCGGGCGGCTTTTGTTCTAACAGCACGGACTTAAATTAGGTCACAAACGAGAGCAATCACTTCGGAACCACTGAGGGTTTGTAAAGCTTGCGACCGAGGCTGGGGTGAAATGCTGTCCAAACGCTATCGGAATTGCGGTCAGATTCGATCAACTCGGTGGCTGCGTTGACTTTGGCGTCCATGTCGTCCAAGTAATGAAGCACGATGGCCTCGATTGTCATGGGGACTTTGGGGCTGCCATGTTCTAGGAAACCATGATGGCTGGCGATCATATGCTGCAATCGCAAAATCAAATGGCGAGGAATCGGTTGATCGGTAGCGGCGCCAATGCGGTTTGCGCGAATTTCTAGCTCGACGACACCTTGCACCAAGTGCCCCAGCAATTGTCCTGGATCACTGTATGTCAGCTCTCCGTCGAAAC
>JANNNN010001171.1:0-3839 GCA_031398555.1 Planctomycetia bacterium
TTTCTTACCACCTTGGCTGGCATCAAGGATCTGGGCCAATTCGGTTTCTGCTAAGTCGGGCACAAGATCGAGCAGCAAGTTGGCTTTATGCGGCTCGGCGAGGCTCGAAACAAAACGCGATACATTCATCGGAGCTGGACCAGAGCATCCGAAATGTGTCCAAAGAAACCCGCCTCGGCTGGTCACTCTCGGCTCGCGCCTGGGTAGTTCGAGACTGCTTACGCTGACTGAAACGTCTGGCAACGTAATGCCCTTGAGCGCATGCACCCATTGCGACGGACTGACGAGGGGAGTGAGAGCCGGAAAAGTGGTCGTCACCGTATGTCCAACTTTTTTTACCCAGGCATAACCGTCTCCCGTGGTGCCACATTCGGAATACGATAATCCGCCGGTAGAGAGGATAACCTTGTTAGTATGTAATGTTTCGTTTTCTAGTTGTACGTGCCAACCACCTTCGCCGCACGGACTGACGTCCTGCACTGCAACGCCGCTTCGTAGTTCCGCGCCGGGCTGAACAAGTCGTCGCACCAAAGCATCGCGGACATCGATCGCATGATTGCTCACTGGAAAGACTTTGCCTGTGTCTTCAATCTTGGTCGCAACCCCCAATCTTTCTATTTCTTGCACTACTTGATCGGGAGGTAATTGGTACAAGGCAGACTTTAGGAATCGTCCTTGATTACCGAAGGCTTGAATGATTCCTGCCACGTCGCAGTAATGTGTAATGTTGCAGCGAGTGCCACCTGAAATCAGAATTTTTACTCCCGCCTTGTTATTCTTCTCAAGCACCAGCACTTTCAGGCCCCTGGTCGCTGCCGTCCCAGCCGCCCACAGCCCTGCTGCACCTCCGCCAACTACGATTACATCCCAACCCATCATGTGTCCTAAAATATCGAGTCTTTTCCATTAACCACAGCAGTATGATCGATATCGAGGAAGTTGTGGGTTAGACTTGCAAACTTTCGGTGCAGAGTTTCTCATGGATCGCTCCTGCCGGTGCGATCATGCAATTGGTTACACCCCGCAGGAGTGACCCACCAAAAGAATTTCCAATGGGCCGCACTTTAACTTCAACGACCACAATTTAATATGCATCCAGTCGGCTCTAGCAAACCTTGGTATGGGATCCTCTACGTCCAAGTTATCATCGCCGTCATAGCCGGAATCGCTGTCGGATGCATTGCGCCTGAATTTGGAAAATCACTGGAACCGCTTGGAGTCGGCTTTATCAGGCTGATCAAGATGATGATCGCGCCGATCATCTTTTGCACAGTCGTTCACGGAATTGCATCGGTCGGTGACCTGCGAAAACTTGGACGGGTCGGCGTTAAATCGCTGGTGTATTTCGAAGTCGTTTCAACCTTAGCGCTTGTGATCGGTTTGGTTGTCGTCAATCTACTCCAGCCCGGAGTGGGTGTTACCCCAGCGGGCGAAACATTTCAAGTTGATCCGGAATCGCTGAAGGCCGTTGAGAAATACGCGGCGAAAGCCCACTCGAGCAATGCGACCGAGTTCATTCTAAACATCATTCCCAGCTCGTTTCTAGGCGCATTTGTATCGGGCGATTTGCTACAGGTGCTTTTCGTCTCGGTCCTAGTGGCCGCTGCCATCGCGCTGATGAATGAACGGGGTCAACCCATTTTGCATGGGATCGACCAAGCAGGCCAGTTGTTCTTCGGCGTGATGCAAATTGTTGTTAAGGCCGCACCCATTGGAGCGTTCGGTGCGATGGCTTATGCAATTGGCGAACACGGCATCGGGATCTTGCTCAAATTACTCGCGCTAATGGCTGGGTTCTACGTCACTGCGGGACTTTTCGTCGTCGTGGTATTGGGTCTAATTTGCTGGTGGTGCGGTTTTTCCATCTTCAAATTCTTGTTCTTCATTAAGGACGAATTGCTACTTGTACTCGGCACTAGTTCGTCCGAAACGGCCCTGCCTGGTTTGATTTTAAAACTACAACAACTTGGATGTTCTAAATCAACTGTCGGCTTAGTCGTTCCAACCGGTTACAGCTTTAATTTAGACGGTACGAACATTTACATGGCCATGGCTGCGATCTTTTTGGCTCAAGCAACCAATACTCCGCTGAACCTCTATCAGCAACTGAGCCTGTTAGTCATCGCGATGATTACATCCAAGGGTGCCAGTGGCATCACGGGGGCGGGCTTCGTCACACTCATCGCAACCCTTCAAGTTGTGCCGGGGATACCGATTGAATCAGTCGGCCTATTAGTAGGCATCGACCGCTTCATGAGCGAATGCCGCGCTCTGACCAATTTTATAGGAAACGGAGTCGCGACCGTTGCCATCAGTCGTTGGGAAAACGAAGTCACCGCCGAGCAAATCCAAAACAATTTGAAAAAGTAGTTAGGCTTCCCGTAGCTTAGGCTTCCAGCCTGAGAAATTAGTAGCTTTGGCTTCCAGCCTGGGACGAACGCAGGTTCAGCTCCTGCCTCCGTCACTTCCCTCGCACGAACTCGTCTCCGTGCGTCGCATCCGCCGGATGCGACCACGCAGCAACTCCCCGAACCACTCGCCAAAGCCTCCTCCGGAGTTAGAATTGATACGACCTTAATCAAATGCTGATGGCTCCAAAGTTGAGTTCTGCTATCCTATGATTGCATGCTCAAAAAACCTAGCCCGCGCTTTGCTTAAAAAATCCCCTCAGTTCGACGGAAACATGATGTCCAACATAAATACTCTCCTGTGGCTATGCTTGGCCTCACTTCAGTTCATTTCTATTGCCAACGCACAAATTGCAGTCGATCCGAAACTGCCTGACTACAAAGCGAAAAGCGGCGTGGCGGGCAAAATCAACACTGTTGGTTCCGACACCATGAACAATCTCGCTCAGCTCTGGACGGAAGAATTCAAAAAGTTCTATCCAAGCGTTTCAGCCGCCATCGATGCTAAAGGTTCGTCCAATGCGATCCCTGCACTTGTAAACGGCTCGGCGACTGTTGGCCCGATGAGCCGCGGTGCAAAGAAGTCGGAAGTTCAAGCCTTCAATCAGAAATTCGGTTACGACCCAGTGCTGTTGCCAACAAGTATTGACATGGTCGCCGTTTATGTAAATCGAAACAACCCAATCGAAGGCCTGTCGTTTCCTGAGATTGACGCCATTTTTTCAATCACTCGCAAAGGCGGCGCAAAGGCCCAAACCAAAACATGGGAGCAACTTGGTGCGACTGGTGAATTGAAGGAAAAGAATTTCGAGTGCTACGGACGCAATGCCGCTTCAGGCACTTATGGATACTTTAAAGAGCTGGTTTTGAAGGATGGCGACTTCGGCGATTGGGTCACAGAAAACGCCGGCTCGTCAGCCGTCGTTCAATCCGTAGGCGCAAACCTAGCTGGAATCGGTTACAGCGGAATAGGCTATCGGACACCTAACGTCAAGCCGCTTAAACTGGCCATCGAAAAAGGTGGTGAACTCGTCGCCGCGGAACCTCAGAACGCCTACGACGGTTCCTATCCTTTAGCTCGTCCCTTGTTTCTTGCTATTAACTACGACTCTCGCAAACCGCTAGAACCGCTTCGAGCCGAATTTGTGCGTTACATATTTAGCAAGCAGGGACAAATGCAAGTCGTCAAAGACGGCTACCTGCCTCTCGACGCCGAAACCGCCGCCGAAGCGCTTGCCATGGTCGGCCTTAAGTAGCTTGGGACCATTTGTCCCAACCATCCAGTTATGGCGGTTTGTTGTGATGGACGTCATTGAAATCGGGAGAACGAGGCTCCTGCCGAGCGTGCCTTGGCGCAACACTGAGACCTTACTGTACTGGTGAACGTGAACTCGTGGCGGTAAGTAGTTTTAAGCCTCCGATGGCAGACTG
>JANNNN010000126.1:0-1469 GCA_031398555.1 Planctomycetia bacterium
GGCTTTCGCCAAGCGTGGATTCGCATCTTTCCACTGCTGCAACTCGTTCGCACGCTGCTTTTGCACATTCACCGTATTTTGCACCAGTTGCTCAAGCAACTGGTTTTGCTTTTCCTGGGAAAGGACAAGCTGTCGAAGCAATGCAACCGTGGCGGGGCCGACTTCGTTTGGTAAGGGTGCGGCCGAGGCAGCTGGCTCTGCGGAAACGTCGATACGGAAAACTGGCGAATATTGAGAAGGGTCGTGGGCCACTAGCGTGTCTCCAACAGAGAAATGTGCCATCGAAGTTCTGCCTCTCATTATAGTCACCGGACGCAGGCAGTCGAGTGAATGGCGCGCGGCACGCTAGATAAACTTGGAAAGCGGCGGCAGAACTGGCACAAGCAAGAAGGGTGTTAAAGTCGCTGCCATGTAAATCCCGACACCAGATAGTGGACGAATCTCGAAAGCTTCGAGATCGACTCTTGACGCTAGCAACTAAGGGATTACGAATCAGTATGGGGAGCAATAGCAAGACATTGCTGGCTTTGGGCTTTATCACCATTCGCCATCATGTCGAACATGGCTACTTTGGCGGCTTTCTGATTTTGAATCAGTTGGGAAGGCCGCTTGAGTTTCACTGCACTTTGCCAGTCAAACCAAGTCGCGCTCAGGCCTTGCTCTACGGTCATACGCTCGATGAGTTCATCTGTGGTGAACAGATCGCTAAAGCTCTAGTTACCAAAGCCAAATTGAAGCCGAGCTTGCTGCTTACCGATTGCTCGGCAGTACTAGCGTTTGAACAAGTCGGCGACGAGCCAATGGTGTTAATTGAAGCCATCGATCCCAATGCCAACGAAGCTCATTTGAGACGTCCGCATCAATCCGACTTAAACTTGAAGCGCATTGGGTCATCTGGTATGCGCTGCTGCGTGAGTTCGTCGAGTTCAGCGAACAGCGAGTTGTTGTCTGAAATCGCGCCGAAGCTAGCACCCAATTTTGATCTCACTGAACCGTTTCAACGAATTGCGGAAGCCCTCTTGGAAGCGCATCCCATCGTCAAAGCAGCTTAGTTCTATATGCAAACGCCAATGAGCGACAACACCTGGGCAGGTATCGAGTTTTCTCAAACGTCGAACCTGCTCGTTACATCAACTCCGATCGATTTTCTCGCCACGGGTTGGCAGGGTCTGCTCGATCGTGGCCAATTGGTCGAAGTCGATTCGCACGCAATCGAATCCACTGCGATCAATGTTGTCCCTATTCGGTTGCAATCTAAGCTGCCGCAGACGATCGGATTTTCATTTCCCGAGTCGCCCGATTTTGGACTCGCCGAATCCAAAGCACCGTTCGCTGCGGCCGCAAAGAAAGACTTGCTCGAAAATCCAGTACCCGCTCCAGCACAGGTCGATGAACCGGTAGCACCGCACCCTCCTGCCAAGCGCACACGGATAGCGCCGCCGAAAGACTTGGTCAAACTCGAAGACCGG
>JANNNN010000131.1:0-3592 GCA_031398555.1 Planctomycetia bacterium
TTACTGAAGACCTAAAAAGTGAAGCAAATCGGCTGGGATTCGTCCTGGCGGGTGTGACCGCAGCGGCTGAACCAGCGCGCATTCGCGCCTTCCACGCGTGGCTCGAAAATGGCTACGCAGGTCAGATGCAGTATCTCGAAAAACGAGCTTCCGCCTACAGTCACCCGACTCATGTGCTCGATGGCTGTCGATCGTTGTTGATGTTAGCCCTCCCCTATCGAACGGCAGAACTGCCGGTCCCCCAAAGCACAAGCGGTAGAGTCGCTCGTTATGCGCTCGGAGAACTGGATTATCACGACGTCATTCACGAGCGACTGAAACAACTTAAAGATTGGCTTGAGCAGCAATCGCCGGGTGCATTGGTCCGCGGTGTGGTGGATACAGCGCCGCTGCTCGAACGCGAGTTCGCGGAAGCGGCTGGATTGGGCTGGGTCGGCAAAAACACATTGCTGCTCAATCGCACTTGGGGCAGCTATTTCTTCCTCGCTGCGTTGCTCACGGATTTGCCTCTGATCGTAGATCCGCCGCAAGATAAAGGCTACTGCGGGACGTGCACCGCTTGTTTGGATGCATGCCCAACGGATGCCTTTGTTGAGCCCTACGTTTTGGATGCAACGCGTTGTTTGAGTTACCTGACGATCGAACATCGTGGACTCATTGATGACAAACTAGCTGAGCATTTCGATCAGTGGATTTTCGGCTGCGATATTTGCCAAGAAGTCTGTCCGTGGAATCGCAAAGCAAAGCTGAGTGACGAAGCCGTCTTCGTGGCTCGTCCGGATCTAGCGGATCTCAGTATCGAAGAACTTCTTCAGCTAGACCAATCTAGTTTTCATGAACGCTTTCGGCACACACCGATGTGGCGCACCAAGCGTCGTGGAATGATTCGCAACGCCATCTTGATCGCTGTCAGCAAGCAATTAATAAATTTGCTTCCATGCATATTGATATTGCGGTCCGACGACGAGCCCGTAATTCGCGAAGTCGCTTCTTGGGCGGCCCTTCATTTGAGTGACTAAATCGATATTCGGTGTTTCTCATGTCACGCAACATCAATGCGATCCACATTTACGCTGATGAATTTGACATACTGCCCCAAGCTGAACAAGTTGAACAAGCGACAAACTTCAACGCCAAAATCGCTGCATTTTTGGTCGCACCATCCGCGGTCGGTGGTGAAACGAGCCAAGTGGAGCGCCTTTGGATTGATCTTGCAACTGAAAATTATTGCGTTGCAACTACGCTCATTTGTCGAAATCGAAAAGGTTCAGCGATCGAAAGTTTTGCGACATACAATCCCCAAGCTATCGGTGTTTACTTTTTTTCCTGGACTTTGGCCGGCTTCTTTTCGGGTAGGATGCTCCTCAAAGCGTCGGTAGCCTGTTGAAGCAATCGGGCGGGATCGATGGCTGAGTTTTCTTTGGGCAACACCGCTCGCAGCGTCAAAGCCTGAGGTTTGGGCGAATCGATTTTAACCTGCGCGTGGCCATCTTCACCTTTGAAGACGTACTCCGGATGTTGGAGTGCCAGTGATTCGTTGACATTGAGGGGCAAGCCCTTCAGCGTGACTTTACCGTCAACCAATTTCCCTTGGTAAGGCATTACTACGTCGCGTCTGTATCTGGCTGGCTGGCGTTCCTGCGGTGGAAGCAGTTGCCTCTTAAAAATCTCAATTGATTTGTAGCGACTGCCGAGCAGGGTCGAGCCTCCCTTTAGGTAGAGTTGGTTGGGCCAACTGCCGACCTCGCCTTCGGAAAGAGGATCGCCGCCTGGGCCGAGTACGGTGAGTTCGAGCGTGCCGGTCGGTTCCATCGCAATAGTTAATTCGAATTGAGCTTCATCTTTGTCTAGTTGAAAGAGCTGGCCCTCTGTAAAGCGGTGGGGTGATGGTGGGATCGTCGATGACAGCCATCCGTCGCACACAGCGATCAACTGCATTTCGCCGCCCCGAGGTAAGGATGCGAAGTCAAAAGTGCCATCGTCGCGAATTTCAGTCCAGTCGTGCCACACGAGGGAAGGGTTTTGCTCAGCGTAGGAGTTCTCTGCCGGCTTCGGTGCGCAAGTCGCGATGACATAGCCGGCTTTTACGGGTCGCGGCACGTTGTCGGAAAGTTCGCCAGTGACCCTGGTTCCGGGTAACAATTTGATGTTACGAATTTTTACGTCTTGGTCAGGGCGAACTCGCAGCGGCAAAACACCGCTAAAGAGTGTTGGGCCATCATCTTGAGACTTAATAAGCATCGTTTGCCACGTTCCATCGCTGGCAGCCCGAGTGCGGCGCCCTCCTTTATCGTCGCTCGCCCAATATTCCGGCGCCACGCGTCCTGCGACTGCCACTGCGAAATCTGAAATGGCTTGCCCAGTTTGATCGACGGCTGATAACTGGATTTCGCAGCCTGCTTTCATTTCAACTTTGGCTACCTCAGGACCAAGATCAAAGTTCGTCACAATGCGCACATAATCAGTGTGCTTGACTTCAAAGCTTACCATGCCGGTGGTGCGTGGTTCGGTAGCCGCGCCGATGTTGACGGGATAGTGAACAGTGGCTCTGCCCAAATTGTCCGTTATCTCCAATTTGGGCGGCCCGATCAGGTCTTCATTCCAATAGCCATGCCCGTTTGCATTTTCAACAGCACGCATTGCGTAGGGGTAGACAGTGGCCCCAACAATCGGTCTGCCTTGATCGTCGACCACTTCGACGACCAAAGGTGCCATTTTCTTAAAGTCGATCGAAGTTTTCGACTGCGCCTCTGAGAGTCCGCTGGTAAGTAAAACCCCCAACAAATGGAACACTATTATCGGAGCAATTTGTGGTTGGCGATGCATCAGTTCCTCGGATCAGGTGATGATGTGAGATGCGACTATAAGGTAATGCACGCTGCGGTGGGTTTTATTTAATTAAATGTCCTCTGGAATTCCTAAACGCATGTTTTACTCCTGTTTAGTCTCGATTCGCTGACCTAGGCTACGCGAAGGTTCGGCATAATGCGCTTATGTCCGATTCGGACATTGTAGCCGGTTTATTTTTGTCACGTCCACTGGCACTAGTCGGCAAAATCTCTGCGTCAATCACGTGCATCTATTTCCCGCGGGCAAAGCGATCTTCGAATCGCCAAATAATGGCGCATCACTAAGAGGTAAGTGCTGCGCGGTGGGTTTGCTTCATGCAAGACTTCATCGGGAAGTTCTAACATTTTGCCGAATGCAATATAGGATTTGGATTCGGTTGATGTTCAGCCGAGTAATAAAACGTCGTCCCGACTCCTTCCAACCTGCAGGCTTTGACATGTTGCATTTATCTGTTTTGTCCGTGGGACCGCCATGCCATCCGTGGGCTGAAGAACTTTTTTTCCTACGCATCACATAGTGGTCGCGCGAAACCTAGCCGCGTGGCGGCGAAAGCAATGGATGCAGCGCTATCAACTTTTCGCGGCTTAGGCAATTTTATTCCGTAATACTGCTAGCTCACGCCCGCAGCTAAATGCTTAGGCCGCGACGCGGCAAAATCTAAGTTCGGAGCTTCCCTTGAAATTTCGAAAGTTTGAAATTGGTGAACATACGTTACAGCTAGGGATCGAAGTCATTTAGGCGG
>JANNNN010000147.1:0-8496 GCA_031398555.1 Planctomycetia bacterium
TTGCGAATAATCGAGAGCGCCAAAGCCGCCAGCCATCCAGTCGCTTATCTTCCAGGCAACTGTTCCAAGCCCACCCGCTATCAATACACTCGAGATAATCAAACATCGTTCAAGCGTAAAAGTGTGTGAGAGTTTCTCGAGCCGATCGTCCAGCGGCAGGAGGCCTTCGAAGCCAGCAAAGACCTTGGCCAGTACGCCGCATGAGGCAACCTGTACTCCGACAAGAATTGCCAACGTTGCTACCAGCAGAGAATGAACGTCCAGTTCGGCCTCGCCAATTCGCAACTGTGCAAAAACAGCCACATAACCAATGATTCCAATGGCGGCTAGCATTGCGGATGGAGCAAGGAAAGTCCATCGAGGGCTTTGCAACAAAAAGAACCGCAGCGTTTTCCAACCGTCACGAAACGTCCGCAAATGGGGACGATGTGCGCGGCGTCCGTCTTTATGAAGCGTTATAGGTATTTCGGAGATCCGAGCCCCAAAGAGCGTACTTTTTACGATCATCTCAGTTGCAAACTCCATTCCCGTGCAACGCTGATCGAGTCGGAAATAAAGGTCTCGTCGAAAGCCTCGCATCCCGCAGTAAACGTCTTTAATAGGTGCGTTGAACATCGTCCGTACCAACCAAGTCAACGCGGGATTTCCAAAGCGGTGAAGAAGTGGCATGGCGCCCGGCATAATCTTGCCCCCGCCGCTTGGTAGTCGACAGCCTTGTACGAGATCAGCACCTTCGAGCAACCGCTCATAGAATCTGTTCAGTTGTGTAAAATCGTAACTGTCATCCGCATCACCCATGATGATGAAACGACCTTTGGCGGCTTCGATCCCGCCCATCAGAGCCGCGCCGTAACCGCGCTCTTCGACATGGACAATTCGAGCGCCAAGCGCTTCTGCGATCTCAACGGACGGATCGCGGCTGCCGTTATCGGCAACGATGACTTCGCCCGCAATACCGAGGCTTTCGAGAGCTTGGCGAGCTTTGAGAACGCAACTTCCGACGGTGTCAGCTTCGTCGAGGCACGGGATGACTACACTGAGCTCGAGGGTCTCCGTGGACTTACGAAAGGGTGTACCAACGTAATCGGTGCGGGCCGGATTGTCCTGTAGCAGTTGAGTCCCGTCCGATGAGTTTGGACTCTGGTCGAGAGCTTGATCGACGGCCAGTATGTCGATCAAGTGATCGTACTGCTGCTCCAATCGAGACGCTTTTGATGGGATGCCGTCGCGATTCGGTAAGGTAATGTCGAGCATCTCGCCGCGCTGCGGAATGCGGTCTTCAGTCGTTCGCAGACTCATTCATTATTCCAATTGCGTAAGACGTAGAACAAGCCCCAATGCGAAGGTTTCCTACGAAGCGTAGGTCACACGTAGCCTGCGTCAAACCAAAGTGAATGAGGAATTTCTAACTATTGCGTAAACTAGTCCACTTGTAGTGAATGTCCGATCAAAATGGTCCGCTACCAGTGCATGACAAAGCCACCGTCAACGTTAATGGTTTGCCCTGTGACGTGAGCGGCGCGATTTGAAGAGAGGAATACAACCATGTCAGCGACATCTTCTGGCGCTTGAAACTTTCGCAGTGGAACGACTGCCGCGACCTTACGAGCGGACCATTCTTCGTAATCTAAACGGTCGGCAGCCAGCGTTTGATCATACCAGGCCTGCCAAACAGAACGATTTAACGGGGTGCGGACCATGCCAGGACAAACGGTGTTCACGCGAACTCCATGCGGAGCAAGATCTTTTGCCAAGCACTGAGCAAAGTTGATGTTGGCGGCTTTGCTTGCGCTATAAGGTGGATCGGTTTGCGAGCCGATCTGGCCAGCTACGGAAGCGAGAAAAACCATCGTTCCGCTTTTTCGCTCGATCATATGAGGCGCAGCCGCATGTGCAACATGGACCATCCCCATCACGTTCACTTCCAATGTCCTCGGCCAATCAGTTGGTTGAAGATTGGTGAAAGGAAAGCCAAATTTTCCCGAGCTAATTGCAGCGCAGTGGACCAGATGATCAACACAACCGAACTCCCGAACAGTCTCCGTCATGGCGGTTCCCACGGAAGCGTTATCGGCCACATCAACTTTATACCAGCAACACCGCACCGCATGCTCGTTCGCAAGCGTATTAGCAATCTCGCGAATGTTGCTGGCCGAATCCCAGATCGCGACCTGTGCTCCTTCGTTGGCGAAGCAGTGCGCCGTTGCTAAACCAATTCCGCTCGCACCGCCAACAACTACGGCCAGACGGTTCTTAAGTCCTAATTCCATCGACGACTTTCTTTGACGAGGTTTTGACACGTAGGCTGGGACCATAAGTCCCGTCCAAACAGGTCCTTTTAAAGCTCATGACAATAGTCGGAACAATGGTCAGGACACCTGTCAGAACAATGCTCCCAAGCTAAGCATCGAGTGTACTCAGCAACCGAAGTGATCCAACGCCACTTGTCGCATGGCTTTAAGGTCTAGTTTACCGCTACCGAGAACTGGCACAGCACTAACGGCCATGAAACTATCTTCGCTAGGCAGATAGAGATTCGGTAAACCAGCGAGCGATAACTTTTGAAGCAATTCGCTCTTACTCAGTGGCAGTTCGGTGTGCAACACGACCAATCGTTCGCCGCGTTTCTCGTCAGGGATTGCAGTAACAGCGACGCGCATCGAGCCGTCTTCGTTGCTGCCGACGATTTCGGTCATCGTCTCTTCGATTTGAATGTGGGGAACCATTTCGCCGCCGATTTTAGAAAATCGACTTAAGCGACCCGTGATGTGGATATAGCCATCGTTGTCCACGAAACCGACATCACCAGTTCGATACCAATCGTCGTGCATGACCTCGGCGGTCAGGTCATCGCGATTCAGATAGCCTTGCATCACGTTAGGGCCACGGATTTCAAGTAGGCCTGTATCGCCGACCTTTAAAACTTTATCATCGTCAACTCCGACCACACGAGCCTCAACGCGGCAAACGGGTCGGCCAACACTTCCTTCTCGCAATCCAGAGTCTTTACGTTCGCCGACGCGTTTGCTGGGAATATTTACAGAGACCAGCGGGCTTAGTTCGGTAGTACCATAACCTTCAACGGGACGCACTCCAAACCGTTTCTCAAATTCTTCAGCCAACTGCAGTGGCATTTTTTCAGCGCCCACTACGACCACTTCGAGTCTCTTAAATTGCTCTGGCTCGACTCGCCGAATGTAAGCTCGTAGAAATGTGGGGGTAGCGAGCAATACCGTTGCACCGAAATGAGCGGCGAGTTTCCCGATCGGGCGAGCTTCCAGTGGACTGTAGTGGTATACCGCCGAACAAGGCAATGACAACGCGGTCCAGAGCGTGACGGTGAAGCCGAATGAATGGAAGAACGGCAGGATACCCAATACTACGTCGTCGCTTCGCAACCGGATGGATTCGTCAATCCCTTGAACGTTGGATTCAATGTTTCCACATGACAGGACGACTCCTTTGGGAACGCCGGTCGATCCAGAAGTGAAAATGATCGTTAGTGGATCACTGTGTTTCTTGGCTCCCAAGCCCAGAGCGCGGTGCAGGCTGTCCGCTGATCGCAGCTTGACATTGGCGGCCGCGAAAAGCTTATCGGTCCACGAGATTTTGTCTTTAATATCTTCCAAGTAAATTACTGGCACACTCACTTTTATGCCAAGTTTTTCCATGAACTTGCGACTGGTGATCACATGCTTTAGATTGCCCGCTTCGCAGCACTGCTGAAGCACATTTTCACTGACAGTGTAATTCAGGTTAACGGTAACTCGATTGGCTAACCCAATCGCAAAATTTGTAACGACTGCCGGTACGCTGGGTGGCAAAAATATGCCCACATTCTTTTCATCAGCTTCTGAACCCAGGACTTCGCGTAACAAATATCGTCTGAGAACTAACGTGCGGATCAATAGCTCTTCATTGGTGAGTTTCGCACCGGTCGAGTCGGCTGCCTTGTATTCATTTTTGCCAGATTTTAACTGCCGTAGCAGTCGCAGAGTAACAACCGGCGTCGAAGGATCGATTTCAGGTGGCTTGACCATATTGTTTTTCAAAAGTACCCAGTGAAGCGAGGAGGTCAAAGAAGCGAGGAGGTCAAACGACCAAACTAAGTATTGTGAAGCGAGCACTCGGACATTGAAAGATCACTTCGCACTTTTTGAAGCAATCCTCCATTAGGTTTTCGATGCTGCGGGGGACGTTGTCGGCCGAATCGGAAAATTGGCTCAGGTTGACCATTTTCCATGGGGCTGGGCGCAACGGTGAGGAGCGTCGGTAGACGCGCCCAGTCTGAATTTACAAATTTCGCGTTCTCGTTCCATCATTTGCGACTTCTGGCTATGATATTTGGAGCAAAAACCCCCAAACTGCACGCCGCAAAGCAGAAAAATGAAATCCCCAAAACGCAAACAATTGCAACGCAGACGTCCCTCAAAGCGACTCGCCTTCGAAGGCCTCGAAGTACGGCGCCTGCTGGTTTCCGATTGGCAGAATCCGGGACAAATTTGGGATGTGAATCACGACCTGTCGGTTGCCCCCCTCGATGCTTTGCAGGGAATTAATCGGCTAAATAGCGGAGCGTCACGGATTTTCCCGGCACGTCAGGCGGGATCGACCGAACCTTATTTCGATGTCAATGGCGACGGTTCACATAGTGCGATAGACGTTTTATTGGTCATTAACGCTCTCAATCGCAACCTACCGACGGTGTCAATTGAACTGTCTAAGGATTCCGGAAACGGAGTCGGAGCGTCAACGGATCGACGCACAACCGATTTGTCGATACGCGGCAATATTAGCCGGGTGCGCGCGACGGAGTTATGGGGAAGGTTTGCAGGGGACCCGCTGTGGCACAATTTGAAGACGTTTTCACCCACGGTTACCAATCAGTCGTTTACCTTACTCCACGATGATCTCATCGCAGCACTAGGTGAATCGCCCAGCGACGGACCGGTCACGTTGCAGTTTCAACCTCGCTTTGGTGCGGGAAATACTGAAGTTGGCAATGAAGCTGATTTGCCCGTTACTCTTGATCTGACGCCGCCTCAATTTGATTTTGAAATTCAACCGAATTTTCTCGGCGCGATTTCGATGCGACTGCCAACACTGATCAAAGTTCCCCTCACCGAACGCGTCAGCCCGTTCACTTTGGTGGCTGCTAAAGTAAAGCTGTTCAATTCGACTTTTACCAATCTGTCAGCCCCTCAAGAGTTGTCACCGCGGGGCATCTCGCTGTCGAGCGATGGACGCTTTCTTTTGATCGAGCCCCCGACGAATTCACAATCGATCAGTTACAAGATCTCGGTTCAGGAAGGCGCTTTCGAAGATCTGGCTGGAAATTTAAGCATTGCCTTCGATGCAGTTTCCCATTACTTCAACGAAGCTTCTCAATCACCGTTGTCGTTCGGGCAGAAGATCGATTTCTCAGCGTCACAGCCGACGGTTAAGGAATACACGTTCAATCTTTCCAGCCCCGATCTATTCATATTGGCCGGACTGAGTGCTAACAGCGAAATGCAGTTGGATTTGCTCTCCCCAAGTGGTCGGAGTGTTCGAAACTGGACAACAGACGCACTCGGCGGTTCGCTCCAATTGAGCGACTCGAATAAGACCATGCTGACAGAACTAGGCAAGTACACAGTGCGAATTGCCGCGCCCGCCACAACGAATATCAGCTTTAAGGCCTTCTTGTCAAAACTACTCAGCAATCTCCCCACAACTTCACCGTTGCAAGGTACTTTCACTTGGGCCGAATCACAGGCGTTCTCATTGAACGTCACAAACCACGATCGAATCTACTTTGAGAATAATCTCAATCCACAGACTCCATTTCAAGCAACACTGCTAGACCAGTATGGCCAGGCGATAACTTCGGCGGAACTATCGGGCGGAGACATTGTTTTTACCGTGCCAAGCCCCGGTCGCTATGTCGCATTGATTGAATCCTTAACCACCGTTCCGCCCAGTTCGTATGACTACACCGTTCACTTTAGTCAAACGATCAAGCAACCGCTTACTTTCGGCCAGTTTCAGCAGAGTACGCTTGTCACGCCAGGACAGCAGTTCTTTTATACATTTGCGGCACAAGCGGCTCGCACTTATACTTTAGAGATCGAATCCGAGTTCGGTGACCTATCAATAGAAATGCCCGGTTTTTTTGAAGTAAACCAACAGGGAGCATTTTCAGTCGAAGAATCCGGTG
Source organism: Planctomycetia bacterium (assembly GCA_031398555.1). GTDB lineage: Bacteria > Planctomycetota > Planctomycetia > Pirellulales > Pirellulaceae > Aureliella. The sequence goes on from JANNNN010000147.1 coordinate 6,200, forward strand.
CTGGCGTCGTCTCTCTGACGCTCAATCGCGCCAATATCACGTCTACTACTTCGCGATTTCGGATTGTAGAATCTGCTTCAACCGTCACGCCGCCATTGATTGCAACCATTCGTTCTGAGCCGCTCCAACAAGGTGTTACACAGCGGACAATTGAATTGGAGCAAGAAAGCTATGAGTTTACTTTCTCAGGAAACACTGGCGAACTCTTCGCGTTCGCAGAAAGCAATCCAATCGGTTTGAGCTCGTTTGAATTGATCGCACCGACCGGATCAACCGTTCAATCTACGGAACAGTCGGAGGGACTTCGAGTTTTTCGCATCCCTTATAGCGGTCAGTATCGATTGCGAGCATTAGGTGATATTGGAACGGAGCTGTTTTTCCAATGGCAGCAGTTGTCGACTGCAACAGTGCTAACTGCGAATGCGATCGTGCAGGGAAATATTCCATTGCAATCTTTCGCGGCTTATCGGTTTGTCGCCAACAGCAATCGATTCTTTGTCTACCCGACATCGCCGGCGGACGGATTGATTTGGAATCTGGTCGATGACAGCGGGCATGTAATCGAAGAATCCGATTTCAATTTAGATTTTGCGGCGGATGTGATTTCAGGACGTTCCTACACTTTGGTGGTTGAGAAACTAGGTGTTGCTTCGTCTGAACAATTTGATTTCCGGAGACGCAATCCCAGCAGCAGTGTGCGAACTGGCGTTGTGGGTACGACGTCAACTGGCAATTTACTCTTACGCGGCGATCGCGTGGTCATCGAACTCTCTCTGGTGGCCGGACAACTACTCGATTTAACGTCGAATCTTGACCCCGATTTAGCGCGGGTTCGTTGGTTGGATTTTTCAGTCAACGACTCAGAGGGGCCACGCGAAATTGATCCCAACGTCGCGACTCTTGTCGGTAGTACTCGCAAGTACCATGTTGAGATTCAAAACTTGACCGATGCAGCAGTCGCTTATTCGGTTAGATTCGATGTGATACAGAGGCCGCTTTCACCGCCAAGTACGCTTCTCGGATTTGACCAGATTCACAGCGGCGACGTTGACATCACTTCTCAGATATTCACGTTCAGTGTTACCGCGGGTTCACACTACATGTTCGATTGGCTTTTGGAAGAGAATCCGAACTTGCAAATCGACATCATTGACCCATCCGGAAGCACTTCGAACTCAGTTACCTCCGGTACGGATTCTTCCCTCGCAATTGTTGAGTCCGATGGTGTACTTTCGGTGCAAGTTACAAATACTGAAGCTACGGTACAGCCATTCTCATTTCGTATGATAAGTCCATCGACGGGAGAAACTATCTCCTTGGGAGTTAAGAAGTCCGCCTCGATCATCCCCTTTGGCTCGGCTTTCTTCAAAGTCGCACTTGGAGGCACGACCGAGGTCTTTCTGCAGTCTACGTTCGATCCAAACAATTCAATCTCGTTATACCGACTCGGCTCGGCAGATCCCTCAGGTGCAATATTCGAAGGCCCCTTCATCAACGGCCAATTCATGGCTGGTGATGCGTTTGTATGGGCGAGCAACGTCACTTCACAGCCGTACTTGAGTGAATTCACCCCATTCAATGTTTCCACACTGAATGAAGCGCAGTTGAATTCGCCGGTGATCCTGCAAACTGTGCCAGAAGTTATCTATCTGGTTCCATTTAAAACCACGGTTCCCAACACAATTATGAGTGCAGTGGGTATTAATGTCGTCGATCAAGCAGGCACTTTTTTAGATCTGATCCTAAATGGAACCGCCTTTCTGTTGAAACAAGCCGGCGACTACCGAGCCGTATTTATTGCTGCCAGCGCTACGACTCAAATCGAGTTGCATACCCAAGTAGAGGCCAATGCTTCGGCGACTCTGGCCAGTCCGATTAGTGGCACAATCACCAAAGCTGGGGATGTCAAGCGTTATTCAATTGCACTAACGGGCGGCGCGCCGATCTTGCTAACCTCAAACTTGTCCGACAACGGCTTTGCACAATGGATTGCACCGAATGGCGAGGTCCTGTCGTCGCTCAACAGCGGGTCAACGGTTTTGCCTGTTTACTCTACCGGTACTTATCAGTTGGAACTATATAGTGGAGTGGATGACACGAATTTCCTGCTCGAGTTAAATGACCTCAGCCAAGCAATCGCGATCACGCCGGGATCTCGCACTGGCAACACAGGCGTGGGTTTGATTGAAGTCAATCGTCTCGTAGCAACTCCCCATCAATTATTAGAACTTCAGGAACTATCGGAACAACAGGTTATCTTGACGGCCCAGGAGCAGCATCACCACGAGGAACGCCGC
>JANNNN010000163.1:0-3430 GCA_031398555.1 Planctomycetia bacterium
CTGCTGTTGGGCTGTGGGACGGTCGCGTTAACATTTTTGATCGGCGGCAAATTAAATTTGCGGTTGGCTTGGGTAGCAGGGATCGCAGTGGCTGTTGATCCGATTTTGTTGCGGCAAAGCCAGCTGGTCATGACAGAAACGCTGGCGACTTTTTTAGGAGTGCTCGGGTGGTGGTTGGGGTTGGTCATTTGGCCATCGCGCGATACTTGTGATATCAAGCAACGCACTGGCTCGCAGTGGCTGGCGGTAGTTGGATTCAGTCTGACGTTAGGTGTTTCGATACTGGCGCGTCCGACGGCAGCGCCATGGGCCTTGTTGTGTGCTTTGATCTCTCTGTTTGTCGGATGCGACTGTTGGAAGCGTCGCGTTAATAACTGTGTATTGATGTTCCTTGGCGTGTTGGTATGTGTATTGCCCTGGACGCTTCGCAACTACTCCGTTTTTGGCAAACCGATTTGGGCGACGACGCATGGCGGATACACTCTATTGCTCGCCAATAACCCGCCGCTGTATCGACACTTCGCGGCTGATGGACCATCGCGCGCTTGGGAGGCCGAAGAGTTTCAAGATGCCTGGGCCGCTCGCGTTTCGCTCGAAATTCCTCCGCTGAACGAAGTCACAGAAGATCAGCTGGCGTATAAGGCCGCGCGGTCCACGATTGCTCGTTATCCACAAATTTTCGTGCTCAGTTGCATTTACCGAGTCGGTTGGTTGTGGGCGCTCTGGCCGTACGATGGCTTGATCGGAGCCAGCGAAGTGTTGATCGGTGTTTGGTATGCAGTTGTTTACTTGATGGCATATATCGGACTATGGCATGTTCGACGCACACATAGTTATAGGCGCTGGTTAGTCGGTTTCGCATTAGTGCTTTCGTTAACCGCGGTCCACGCGATTTATTGGAGCAACATGCGGATGCGTGCACCGGCGATGCCATGCGTAATGTTATTGGCGGTTGCCAGTGCACCTTGGGTGCTCCGTCAGCATGGATCAACTCCTCGATAGGTAACGTTGACATAAGTTATAAATACTAACTTCTCCCTCGTCGCATGGCGATCAATCCTAAGACGATCAACACTCCGCCAATGATTTGAGCGGAAAGAGGTTTTTCGTGCAGGAAGATCCAACCGCCGAGGACGGCGACCAATGTGACGACGTTCTGGTACACGGCAGCATGCGAGCCGCCGAGAATGCGGACGCCGACGTGCCATGATGCGTAGGCCAAGCCAGTTGAAAAAACACCTGAGTAGATGATCTCAAGCATTGTGACCCATTGAGTTGCTTTCTCCCAATTGTCAGCGATCTGCGGGGCGATGATGATCAGGTGCATCGGAGTTGTAATGAGCGCGCTCCAGAACGCAAGTTGCAACGGACTGACGGAATGCAGAATTGGACGGCTGAGGATTGTTCCGGACGCCCAAGCCAATGAACCCGTCAAGATCAACAGATTGCCAACGAAATACTCTGAAGCCAAACTGACTTTCCCGCCGCTTTGCGTTGTCACTAAAATTGTTCCTACAAAAGTAATGAACAGTCCGAACCAAGTAACTCCCGGCAGTCGCTCTTTGAGGAACACAAACGACAGCAGCGCAGTCCACATGGGCATGGCTGACATAATAAGAGCCGTGTTGCCAGCGGTGGTCATCGAAACGCCGCGCACGAAACACAGTAGATATAAAAAACCAGTCAGCATTGCAAAAATGAAGACCTTCAGCTTTGAGAACTCTCGTTTGGGGACAGGTCGGATGCGGGATTCGATCCAAACGAGCACGCCGAGTGCAGCGGTTGCAAAAATCAAGCGCAGCGCATTGAATACCCATGGATTAACTTCCTGGATGCCATGTTTGAAAACCAGAATGTTGATACCCCACATGCAAGCTGTTGCCATCAAGCATGAGTCCGCGATCAAGCGACTCTTGGCTGAGGGTTGGGCGGGGAGCTGCGCAGGAAGCTGTGTTGAGACTATTTCACGGGATTGTGTCGGCTCGGTCAGAATGCGGCTCCGCGAATGGTGTAATCGCCCACGAATTTCACTGCGAATGCTGTTATTATCCCACTGCTTGTAGTTTTGCCTATCCTCTCGCGGTTGATTGTTGCGAACCTAACGATCAACCGCGAAGACTGATTATTGAGCCAAGTGGAACTCGGCAGAGCCTCGTGCTCCGTTATCACGACCATACCGTAGTCCCTTTTACCAGCTTAGTTTTGGATCCACTTTCCAGCCATCGTCGAAGAAACCGCATTTGGCGATGCGCCCGGGAGAACTAGCCGAGGGTGGCGTGTCGAGCGAAATGATATTCCAGTCGGGAAGATGCGGATTCTGTAGCGAGTTCGTGCGGTCGTGGGCTTGACGGAAAGTCGGGCCAGAGTTGAGCACAATATAACGGTGGGATGCGAGCGGGTTCGGGTAGACAAGTGCAGCCACATGTGAAGCAGCATCGAAAGTGTGCTCGCCAATTTTGATACTGTCTTTCGACCAATCGAAGGTCGCGGCCTTGTGAGCGGCCAGCGTTTGGCGGATGACGCTATTGCTTTGCGAATCGCCCCATAGGATCAGGTGATAGGTTAGCATGTCTTCAGACGTCACCTCGCGGTCAAGCTTTACACGTGGCTGTCCGCGAAACACTCCCCGCCATCGTTCAATAAAACCAGCTGATTCGCAGCGGACCCATCGCTGCACGCGTGGGTGAGCGGATTGGCCGGTGGGTAGGACAACTAAGAATGGATCAAGGAAGGCATCATCGATTGGTCCCGAAAGTCCTGGATGCTTTCGTAGTTCAGGCCAACTCGCAGTTACTTCCCAACGGCCTTTTGAGTTCGTTAGATTCAAGGCCGTTTTGCTACCTTCGACTGCTTGGCCATTTACAGTCACTTTTCCATGCGGAGCAGTTGTTCTCGCAAAATCGAATTGCAATCGTGAAACGTTTTTTGTTTCGATAGACCAATCTTTGCCTTCACGAACGGCGTCCACGCGAGTGTCGGCGTAGGGGACCTCCAGGCCGTCGATCGTGATCCAATCGCGGCAACTGTAACGCAGGTGTTTGGTCTGCAACCAAAGCTGTGTGGGTTCACTTCGACGGGCAGTGCTTTGTGCATCAGCCATCCGCTTTAGAATTTCTTTCAGCGTATCTGTATGATATTTGTGGCCCATGCCTGGACCGATCAAATGCGTTAACTTTTGACCTTCGGCTGTAAATGACTCTTCCATCAACGAGGCGGCTTGCATCTGTTTGTCGAGTTCACCGCTGTAGGCGACAACTGGAAAATTGAACAAGTTGCGAGTGTAGCCAGGCACATCGTAGATACTCCAAAGTGTTTGTTCGTACTTCGGCGGATAATTATCAGGTTTGAGATTTTGGTAGCGTGAAGTGTCGGCGAAACCAGCTCCAGGACTGGCAGCAACGAAACGATCAGCATAGTGCGCTGCCAAATG
>JANNNN010000227.1:0-3055 GCA_031398555.1 Planctomycetia bacterium
ACGATGGCTTACGAGCAACTCGAATCGCTCTGGCCCGTTCACGGCAGCGTGCTGGTTCGCGAGAACCAAGTCTACGCCATTGCCGGCCGATCGATTTTTTTGGATGGCGGTTTGCGGCTGGTGCGATTGAATGTGCAAACCGGTGAGAAACTGTCCGAGACGATTATGGATGAGACCAATCCTGAGACGGGCAACAACATGCAAGAGAAACTGCAGACGTTGCAAATGCCTGTCGGTTTGCCGGATATCTTAAGCTGCGACGGGACACATATTTTTATGAAGTCGCAGAAGTTTGACCTAGAAGGCAATCGACTGGAGATCGGACCGAACTCAGGCGACTTCGTAAAGCAAGTTGCCAAGCAGCGTGGACCTGACGCCCATATCTTCGCGCCGATGGGCTTCCTCGATGACAGCTGGTTCCATCGTTCTTATTGGGTGCTGGGTCAGAGTTTTGCAGGCGGCCACGGTGGTTATTATCAAGCCGGACGTTTCGCTCCATCCGGCAGAATTCTTGTCAATGGGAATGGTTACGTTTTTGGTTACGGCCGCAAGCCAGAGTATTTGCGATGGACCACGACGCTTGAACATCAGTTGTTTGCTGCAGAGCCGAATCCGCCAGAGATTCCTGCTGACTTTGGCAAGGCTCAAGCAGGTGCCGCTGGTGTCCCAGCCGGCTCTTTTGCTCAGTTTCCAAAGTCGGCCAGTCTCGATCCGACAGGCAAAGCGATCACAGTCGAAGCCTGGGTGAGCGCGGTTCGACCCAATGGAGTCATCGTCGCTCGCGGCGGTCCAGCCGAAGGATTTGCATTGACGATCCAACAAGGCAAACCGGCGTTTATGGTTCGAGCTGAAGGTGAACTGGCAACCGTTGAGGGAGACCAGCGTATCATCGGCGGCTGGCATCATGTCGTGGGTGTTGTAACGGCCAAAAAAGAGATGCGATTGTATGTCGATGGTCGTCGAGTTGCTGATGGCAAGACCCCGAGCTTACTGACACAAGACCCTGCGCAGGGACTTGAAATTGGTGCGGACGCGGGCAGTGCAGTTGGCAATTACGAGTCGCCCAGCGGATTTTCAGGGATCATCGATGAAGTACGCTTGCACTTTGCAACATTCTCCGACGAACAGATTGCCAATCGATTCAAAGACGGCAGCGAGTTAGCCGATGATGCTGCACTGGCTATTACCTTTGATGATGGTTCCGCCCGTGATCTTTCAACCAATCGCAACAATGGAACACTCGAAGGCGGAAAGTTGGTCGAGGGCAAGGCTGGTCAAGCGGTTTTGTTTACGTCGGCAACTGGAGCAGGCGGTGCAAAGCGTCAAGCCAACCAAGCCAACAAGCCGAATGCGAACAAAACACAGGATGATGAACCTACTGCCAATCAGGGAAATAAGAATCAAGCCAACGCGGCGCAGGCTGCCAAAAATAATAACCAAGGGAATCAAGGCAACTCACTTGTAAAGCCTAAGTGGACAAACGACGTTCCAATTTATGTTCGCGGCATGGTGCTCGCCGGTTTCCGCCTGTTTATTGTCGGACCGCCTGACACGATCGACGAAGAAGCCACATTTCAACAACTGACCGAGAAAGATCCGCAGGTCCAAGCATTGCTTGCGAAGCAGGATGATGCGCTCGAAGGTAAGGAAGGCGGATTGCTGCTAACGATCAACGCCGACACGGGCGAAGAGGCCCATCGAGTCAAGATCGACAGTCTCCCGACTTGGGATGGAATGGCTGGCGCTAATGCGAAACTTTTCCTATCAACTTTAGATGGACAAGTGATCTGCTTTGGTAAATAAACTCTCTGGTTGGGATCGTGCCTGCTCCCGAAGTTACCGACTCCGAAGCCGCGGATCATTTTCAAATAACATCGCTAGCGAGTTTAGTGAAGATGAAACTGATTGCGTTTCGTCGCAAAGACCAGGTTCATCTCATTGACATGCTCGACGTCGGCTTGCTCGACAGTTCTTGGCCCGCACGATTTCCTTCTCCGCTCGCTGAAAGATTGCAGGAGCTGATCGACAACCCTGAATAGTTCGTCGTCGACCTGCTCAGTGCCGACTCCGTGCTTGCTCAGTTTTTCTCAGCTTTTATACTTGCTTCTCCCTCTCGGGTACCGAAGAACTACCAATCAGACATCAAGCTAGAAAAAAGACAATGCAAATTTGGCCAGCGATCGACTTACTAGGCGGCAAGTGTGTGCGGCTCCAACAAGGTGACTATAACCGCGAGACGATTTTTGCAGATGATCCAGTTACGATGGCAATGAAGTGGCGAAACGCCGGCACTGAGTACTTGCACTTGGTGGATTTGGACGGTGCCAAGAATGGCAGCCAAGTGAATCAAGATTGCATTCGCCGGTGCGTGCAGGAGACCGGATTAGTTTGCCAAGTAGGTGGCGGAGTTCGCGACGAAGCGACCATTGTGCGGTTGTTGGAATTGGGATTGGCGCGTGTGATCGTTGGGACTCGGGCGCTTCGCGAACCGCAATGGTTTGCTGAAATGGCCAACAAGTATCCTCAGAAATTAGTCCTCGGCATCGACGCTCGCGATGGCAAAGTCGCCACTGACGGATGGCTTGAGACGTCGTCCACGACCGCTGTGCAGCTTGCACAGCAGATCGCTTTGCTCTCCCATGAGATACCAGCGATCATTTACACGGATATCGCCCGCGATGGAATGCTGACTGGTCCGAACTTCAAACAGCTGGTTGAAATGCAGCAAGCCACGTCGATTCCCGTGATTGCATCGGGCGGTGTGGCTACGATCGACGACATTGTTCAACTGAAAGCCATGAATACTTTCGGCTGCATAGTCGGTCGCGCTTTGTACGAGGGGCATGTCGTGCTGGAAGATGTTCTGCGAAGTGCCAACTAGACGCGTGCCTGCGGTAGGATTAAGTACCACGCCCTTCGAGTACTCAGGGCGATGCCACCCCGACCACAAGCGCTGTGAGGAATTTTGGGGGATTGAATGTAGCTGGTTTCGTAAAAAACCGGTACTTGTCAGCGACTTTTACTTCGCATCCGGTTTCTAACGAAATCAGCTACC
>JANNNN010000276.1:0-4092 GCA_031398555.1 Planctomycetia bacterium
GAGGCTATGAATGTAACAACTGGCAGAATCTGCAAGTTGAACTTAAGGCTTGAGCGGCTCGTCACCGTTGTTGGCGAAGTTCGTTTTGAGGATGGAACTCCGGTCCCCGACGCCGAGTTCTTTTTTTTCCCTCCGTCGCACACTTTCGGCAGAGTAAAAACGAATAATTTAGGCAAGTATCAGTCGCACGTGCTGCCTGGCGAATGGGATCCCAGTGTCTCACGCATTGAGGCTTTGGAAGAAAGATTAGAAAACGGTAGAATTATGTGAAAAATGGGAGCAGAAAGATCAGCCCGAGTTAAGGCAAATTGAAATCCCCAAAACGGCCGATGCTTTCGAGGTTCCGACAATCACGATTTTGAGACAACGGACGGTTAAGGGAACGTTGGTCGACAAGGATCGAAAACCGTTGCCCCATGAAACCGTCTTCGTATGTCGTACGTCAGACGCTGGGATTCGAAGAATTATGACTTCAGCCATCAGCGACTCGAAGGGTGAATTTGAGCTGAAAATTTGTGCATCAACAGACAGTTACGAGTATCTTCACGACCGCAAAAAACCCGCAACTGTTCAAAACCTCGCAGCTAGAATCTTACCTCCAAAGCCGATGGAGCACCCATCGTCCAACAGCCACGAGGCATTTATTATTGAGGACGGCGAGTCGATCGTTTTGCAATCGAAATAATGGCAAACTCTCTTGCGAGAGATGCCGTCGACGCCAAGACGGTTGTTAAAGATATACTAATGAGTCGGCGGAGTTGGGTTTAAAAACAAATATGTTGTACAACAGTTTTGTTTTTTACAAATGAACGCAACTCTGGTGGTCAGGGGAATCCGGAGGATTTTCGCCTTGGCCACCCGAAAGCTAATTAAGTATTGCTCGACAGCCCATAAGTTTGGTTCCGGCGATCCGTCTGCTCATGATGAACGAAAAGAAAGAGCGGTCATGAATCTTCCCATGCTATGATCGTAGTGGCTCATCAACCAATTCAACTTCTACTTGGAATGGAAACAAATGATAAGCAACGCACCGCCAAGTTTCAGATAGTTCGGCAGCAGAACAAAAGCGGTTCTTTTCTGAAAAAGTGCCCTGCCCCATAACTTTCGCAGTTCTTGCGGCAATGGACAGTTCTTGTCACACAATGATTACTACGTACCACCCAGCACATCCGCAATTTCTTGCCAGCCTTTGAATCCTTCAAGTATGTTTGCTTCTCAAACCGTGACTGTTCATTGCGCGACGACAGGTTGATGCAGTGAGTTGGACGGAAGCGTATAAGCTTGTGAGCACGCCGCTTTCGGACTACCTCGAAGACAGGGTTAACGTATGAGTGCCTTAACGATCGCGATTCTGCGACACCCTGATAAACTGGTCGCTTTGACGAGTAGCTACAACACAGTGATCGCTGCGCCGCGATATGGAGATACGCTTGCTATTGATCCATACGTGGAGCGAATTGTGCCTATTGAAGATGTCGCCGACCTCTATTTTGGTCGTGACTTTGTGCGGGAAATTCATTCTCGGTGGCAACGCTTGAGTAAAGTCGGCGTTCTGGACAGCGCGGTTGCGGCTGATATTTGGGACGTTTTATCAACGACCATTCCGGATGAAGTTCATCCAAGCGTCGATCCGTGGCGGCCGCCAGTATTGCCTAAGCCGCCGCGAGCTACAGCGGCACACCCGAGAGCTTTTCGCGGCACCAAAGCACAACCACCTTTGCCGCCGCAAACGCCGGTGGTCGATTTGCGGCCGCACTTATGTAACCTCCGAGATGTCAGAGCCATTCTGGAATACATCAAGTTGCTACCGATTGATTCGCCTAGTTCTACACCGGAACTCGATAGTTCGCATATTCAAGAAATCTTCGCGGTACCGCGTTCAATGCGACTCTGCCTTTGGATGATTTCTCTTAGTACAAAAGAGGTGCAATCCGAGTTCGCGGGAGTCATCGGACACTATTGGGCTCTGCAGCTCGATGAAAACGAACCGCTGCGCCGAGCGGTTGCTCGCTTACTTCGAGAAACCTGGTTGAAAACGCCTCTAGTCTGGCTGGAAGCGCTTCGTCAAATTGCGCCGCATCGCCGTGCTGCTGCGCTGGTGTCAATGTTGGAATGCTCGCACAGCACGAGCTCGCAACCACGCGACTTTGCACGTTGGTTGTCACGATTGTCCGAACTGAGCGATGACGAATCGTTTTTCAATCGCTCATGGGCCTTAGCACAGGCGATACATCAAGGTGCATCGATCGATGCGCTACTTGCCGGCTTGCAGATGGCGAATCGCTATCAACCAGACCATGACTTTATCAACAAACAATTTGACGACTGCGACGCTACGGCCGGGATCACAGAGTGGATCGAGTATGCGCGAACCACCACTGATGCAACTTGGAATCGCGAATCGACCGCCATGCGAGTTTGGGAAGACTGCGGTCATCTTTCTGGGCTTTCTAAGCTAATCGACAAACGCAACTGGGCTGGCATGAGTCCTGATGACGCATTTGAGTTGTTCAACGTTTTTTGGAATTGTCGATACGCCGAATCTCCAGAGTCGATGGAAGCGATGTTGGCGGTGCTGCTTCGACTTGCAAATCGTTATTTCCATGCCATTCGATTGCTTCCAGAAGCGTATCGCGCGAAGGGGATTCGATTGGTCCGTGTTGTTGCGGATCGTTGGGAAGGCAAAGACCTTGAGCAAGCGTTGCTTCGGACGCTCGATTTGATGCCCATAGTATGCAGAGAGCCCTTTGACAAATCATGCGACAGTCGACTCTATTCGTCGATGTTAAGGCTTAATCAGAACGACTTTGATGTCTGGCGCAGCGGGAACCTTGATTCACTTCTAGCACTTGATCGGGCGAGCCGCAATCAGAACGAAGCCTCACTGATTGCGAGGGGACTCTACCGCCTTGCGAGCGACTATCCGAGCTGGCTAGTCGAAGGGTTTGCGAATTCGCCCGGGTCAATGCTCAGGTGTGCGCACACCTTTGGTTGCCTATCCAGAACGCAGCACTTCGCGGCGATGGACTGGGCAATCAATCACCCGGTTTCGCAATGCAATGAAACAGATCTTCGGTCTCTCGCATCGGTGATTGTCGCGAGCAACCGCATTAGAGTTCTCTTAGCTCGCCCCGGTTCGCGTGGCCAGCTTAGGGCTTTCGAGCGGATGGTCTTACGATGTTGAAGCTCAAATGCTCTCGCGCCATAAATCTTGGGTCAATCGGCGCTTGGCACTGATCGAGCGATTGACCGATGAAGCTCGTGAATCCTTGCGGCTTGGTCTGCTGACACCAACTCAGGCGCGACACTTAACTCAGTTGCCGCGCGGCAACCAGAACGCGGCCATGCAGTGTGCTAGCCAGCATGCGCTCTCTTCACGCGAACTGAGCGAGGCAGTCCGACTGCTGCAATCAGCCAGTACGCGCGAGCAAACGCAGTTCGTCCTTGAAAAACCTCGTGAAGCGATTCGTCAATCGCAAGATTCTTACGTGCATCAGTGGGATCCACGCCTCAGTTCGGCTGGCAATCGAATCGCTCGCCGCTTGGGAATGCCGCTGGATGCGACTACCAAGATGAATCATTGGCTCAGGTTCACGGGTCGCGGCGAGCTGCAGGCCTGCGACCGACCAGTTCTCTTGCCGGGCATCAGTAAGCTCAGCGAAGAATCCGCTCTGCTGCTGGAATCCAGCAGTGACTTCGTCAAGGAGCTCATGCTGCCATGAATATCTCGGCTACTCAAGAGAATGAAATCATCTCGCGTTGGAAGAATCGACAAGGCATTCGTGCTATCTCACGCGACATGTCGCTTGGTCGCTATGTGGTTGCTCGCATCATCGCGCAGCATCAAGCGCGGACTAGTTCCAGCCAGGAAACCATAGCTACTCCAACTCAGAGTCGTATCGCTCGCAAGACCAAACTCGATCAGTTCACCAGCGAGCTCGATCAACTGCTGGAGCGTTACCCGAATCTCACTGTCCAGCGTGGCTTTGAAGAGCTGCGAACAGCAGGTTACACCGGAAGCTATTCAACCGTTCGCAATTATATGAAAGCTCATCGTCCTAAGATCAAGCGGCCGACAGTTCGCTTCGAAAC
>JANNNN010000334.1:0-9050 GCA_031398555.1 Planctomycetia bacterium
GTTTCGAAACGTACACACGTCCAATTTGCCGTCGAGCGGATCGGCTTGCGGACAGAATTTTAGATTCGCAGCGTAGCGCGGTAAGTTGAATATAAAGGTCCAAGCCGCGTTTTGCTCGCGTTTTGTTTGAACTAAGTCATCGCGTTCAAGCAACCGAGCCACGGGAAATCGATATCGCCGAAGCGTTCGCAAAATCGGCATTGAGTACGACCAGCGATTTATATGTCCTTTGCGATTGGCGTGCATATCTTCAACGACGGCGGCGTCAAATCCACAGCTGGCCATGACCAAAAACATCTTGTTGTTTGCCAATCCCACATCCAGCGCAATTGATCGGTTGGCAAGCATCCTCTCTCTCGCTGCGGCAATATCGCTATTCAGTCCAAGATGCTTGGCGAGTAGATTCTCTGTTCCAAGTGGAAAAATGAGCAGTGGAATTTCGGCTGTGATTCGATTGGCCAGCGCAGCAGCGGTCCCGTCGCCGCCGGCAGACACGACGGCTCGCAAGCGGCCCGCGTTGTGCAACTCTGCGGCCTGGCACTCGACTTCATCGAGGCTTGTACAGACGTCAACTGTGAAATTGTCGTTTGCCAAGGCGTCGCGGAGACTGTCGAGCAACGCTTGGCGCGAAACGGCACCGGATTTTGGATTCGCGGCGATCAAGATGTGTTGGGGCTGGGCCATTCAGCTTCACTTATGCATTCAGGCCACCGAAACGACGCTTGCGATTCGAAAATTCCCGCATCGCCTCTTCGAGATGCTGCCGATCAAACTCCGGCCAAGCAATATCGGTCACCCAGATCTCAGAATAGCTTATTTGCCACAGCAAAAAATTGCTGATCCGCATTTCTCCGCTAGTTCGAATAAGCAAATCGGGATCGGGCAAACCTGTCGTGTAGAGCGTCTCGTCGATCGAACCTTCAGTAATGTCGTTGGGGTTTAATGTCCCCGCGAGGACGCGCTCCGCTAAGGCGCGAAAGCTATCCACCAACTCAGACCGAGCACCATAGTTAATCGCCAGACATAGAGTCATACCGGTGTTTGAAGAGCACGCTTCGATGGTGCGATCCATCTCGGATTGCACTTCAGCAGGCAAGCGCTCGCGGCGGCCAATGATCTTTAGTCGCAGATTGTTCTTAACCAACGTTTCACGTTCCGCTATCAAGTACTCACGCAAGAGCGCCATCAGAAATTCTAGTTCCTGAGCGGGTCGTTTCCAATTTTCGCTGCTGAGACAGTATAGCGTTAGGACTTCAACGCCTAGATCACGACAGGCTTCCATGATGCGACGAACGGATTCAACACCGCGCAGGTGGCCTTCGATCCTCGGCAAGCCTTGCTGCTGAGCCCAGCGGCCATTGCCATCCATGATGATCGCAATGTGTTTTGGCTTGCGTTCTGTTGCAACAATTTGTTCTGCAATAATTTCTTCGGGGGTCGGTTCAATCGATTGCGAAGGCAAGTTCACGTTTGACCCCGTTGATTAAAGTAACTGAATCGGTTGAATCCGGACTCTCACGAATCAAGCGACAAATACTGGACCGGATTCTAACGAATCCAGCTACTGAAAACTGGTCTGGATTCCCAGGAATCCAGAGGCTGTCGTGGCTAAGCGACCATGGACATCAGACGTGCTCGATCTGCAAAAATTGTTTGAACCCGATCGGGGCCCACAGAGACAATCTCAATCGGTACCCCGACTAATTGACTGATACGAGCCAAGTACTCATGGGCTTTGGCAGGCAAGTCAGCCAGTGTCCGCGCTCCGGTAACGTCTACATTCCATCCCGCATGAGTTTCATAAATTGGCTTCGCGCGCCGCAATTTAGCTGCATCGCATGGGAATCGCTCGACTCGCTCCCCGTCGATATCATAAGCCACGCAGACATTGATCGAATCAAAATGGCTCAGCACATCCATCATCATCAGTGCCAAGGCATCCACTCCACTCAACCTAGCCGTGTAACGTACTGCCACAGCATCGAACCATCCGCAACGTCGCGGTCGACCTGTTGTCGTACCATACTCACGTCCAATTTCACGTATCTTTTCGCCCGTAGCACAGTGAAGTTCGGTTGGGAATGGTCCACCGCCGACTCGAGTCGAATAGGCTTTCGCAACGCCGATGACACGGCGAATCCAACGGCTTGGCACTCCCGAGCCACTGCAAATGCCAACGCCTGATGAATTGCTGCTAGTAACAAACGGATAGGTGCCGTGGTCAATGTCCAGCAGTGATCCTTGAGCGCCTTCCATCAGCAAGCGTTTACCTGCATCCAAGTCGTCGAGCAACACGTTGGTGGTATCGCCGATCAGTGGCCCAAGCTGTGAAGACCAACGACGCGCGTGCTCGTTGATGTCCGCTGTGACAAGCTGTGCAGCGAGGTCGCTCGCTCCCATTCCGATCAACAGACTCTTCTTGGCCTCAACGATCGCTGTGATTCGGTCTGCTAAATCGGGCTGGAGTAAATCGATCATGCGAAACGCGAAATTGCGACCTACTTTATCGCGATAACACGGACCAATCCCCCGAAGTGTCGTGCCGATATTTTCGCCTTGCACGACTATACGATTCATCACTTGATCTTCGAGCAAATGCCATGGCATCACTAGGTGAGCCCGCTCGCTGATCATTAGGTTGCTGCGCGGATCGATGCCTCGCGACTCGAGCCCCTCCAATTCGTTGAGCATCGTTGTCGGTTCGATCACTACGCCAGGGGTGATAAAGTTCCTGACGCCAGGGTGCAAAATGCCGCTTGGAACATGATGAAGTTTGTAGACTTGGTGGCCACTGACCACTGTATGACCAGCGTTCGCTCCCCCTTGGTAGCGGACTACGCAATCGTGGTCTGGTGCAAGCAGATCCACTAATTTACCTTTGGCTTCATCACCCCATTGCAAACCAATAACGCATGCTGCAGGCACCGAAAATCTCCTCTGGCAGTCTAACTTGCCCCCTCCAACGTCGACTGTTTCGATTTTAGACTTGAAGGCAAACGCAGCAGTATCAGCCCCACATGCGAAAGCGTCAAGTTCCTCTCATTGCTTAGGCGCCAGCGCCAAAGCCCGTCCGAACCAGGTTAAAGTGTTTTGAACGGCCGTTACTGTCCTGATTTTGCGCTTTGGTTGCCGCACCCTAGAGTTTAACTAACCCTCGCGCTTGATGTGGTTTGGAGATATTCAGCAGTTTTTGTGTGCAGAGTGGTGGCGTTACGCATCGCTAACGGTGTAGACTGGACAGGCAGCAACAACCCGGCGGCAGGAAGAATTTGTTCTTCCATAGGTGGGGTTGGTGGAATTAGCATTCAAAGGTCGAAATTTGCATTAGTTATTGATTCCACAATGCGAATGGTCAGGAATCAGTTTCTCCCCGAGAGTCCAAATGGCACTGTTAATCCTCCGAGTAACATTTATCTGCGTGGCCGCCGGTATAGCGACACTGTTTTTCAGAGTCGGATTTAGCGGTCCATCGTATTTGCCGTATTTGGTCATAGCAGGTTTGGTATTGCTCTCGCTTGGTGTGATCGCAATCGATATTTTCACACCTCGCAAGCAAATTGAAGTCATTTCGGCAGTCTATTTCGGATTGCTCGTTGGCTTTCTGCTGACTTACATCCTCTGGGTGGCTCTAGCCCCATTGATTCCCGATAGTCCCTACACGCCGCCCATCCAGCTGCTGATGGCGGCAGTTCTGTGTTATGGCTGTACGAGCCTCCTACTGCAAACTAAAGACGATTTTAGGTTCGTGATTCCGTATGTGGAATTTTCGCGGGATCTCAAGGGCGTGCGCCCAATGGTGCTCGACACAAGTTCGATAATCGATGGCCGATTAGCTGAACTGGCCGACACAAATATCATCGATAGTCAAGTTGTCATGCCATCGTTTGTGCTCGCCGAATTGCAGGCGATCGCCGATAGCAATGATCGTATGCGGCGAGCGCGAGGTCGGCGCGGTCTCGATATTTTGAATAAGTTGCGAGCTCACCCAAAGATAGATTTCCAAATCTACGATAGAGAATTGCCTGAGTTTAATGGTCAACCTGTCGACATGAAGCTGGTGGTTTTGGCCAAGCATCTCGATGGCAAGATCATAACAGGCGATTTCAACTTGAACAAAGTCGCCAAAGTACACAATGTTCCCGTCATTAACTTGAACGAGATCGCTGCTTCACTTCGACCCCAATTTCTGCCTGGTGAAACTTTTGAAGTTCGGATTGTTAAAGCTGGTGAAGGCCCTGATCAAGGCATCGGCTATCTCGACGACGGCACCATGGTAGTAATCGAAGGTGGTCGCTATCGCATCAATGCCACTTTAATTGTAGTGGTCACTAGCACACTGCAGACGCAGGCCGGTAGGATGTTGTTCGCTAAAGTCGAAGACGGTGTGCGCAGCAGTACTTAGCCGTGGACTTTTGCCGAGAGACCTCCCCCTTCGCATCCGGTTTCTCACGAAACCTGCTACCAAACGAAGTTTCATCCAAAACCAAGGTGGCCAAAGCACTAGGTTGCATCGGTCATCAACGTAGCGCAAAACAACTCAAGCAATTTAGTGGTGTCTTCCTGTGAGTAAGAATGCGGATCGCAGCGCATTGAAAAAGTTAACTTGCGTCCGTAGATACTGCTTGACATTGTGCAGCGGGTCATCCGTCGTAGAGGTGGCACTCCTGTAATCCCATCGAGCGTAAAGTCGTCGCAACTAACTTTGCCAAGTTTTTTAGGAAGTCGGCAAGTGAAACGCCGCGACGGATCGCCTGCATTGGACAAAACGGAAGTTGCGAGGCAGACGTTGCGTCGCACTAAGTACTGCAGCACAAAAGGCGTTGCCATGGCTGAAGTTAAACCATTCATGAACGATTTCTGTCGCGATCCGTTCTTGATTTGTAGGGTGTCATCGCGGATCAAGGTGAGCAGTTTTTCTTCATCCACAATCTCAGCGGCGAGTCGATTGATAAACGTATAAGCCGTCATATTGCAAGCTGGAATTTCAAAGTCCTGGCCATCGCGCATATCCGAGGGGACAAGTATCCGGTATTTTCGGCTTCGCTCTGCTCGTTCGTTCCACTGCAAAACGACCTGAAACATTTTGCAAAGTAAAAGATCGTTAAAAGTTGCTCCTTTTGACGTCGCCAATTGACGCAAACTTGCATGCTGTTCGCCGGTTAGCTCCTGGTTGACCATGCCCGGCAAATTGACGGCGCTCGTTTTCGCTTTGGGTTGCCTAAGCACCGCGATCCGATTCCCAAAGGTTCGCCAGACTTCAGAATAGGCACTAAAGGTTTTTTGTAAAAATCCGTCGCTTGCTTGAAGGCTCCGCATCTTGGTCGGTCTTGCCTTGAGTTGTACCAGATCGAACGCGCCCAATTCGACTTGACTTGCGCACGAGGTCAAACGCAGCATGTAACAGGCCAGCAAGTCGCCGACGAAACGGTAGGCTCCGGTACCATCGCAGGCCGCATGATGAAACTGAAGCATCATGCGAGTATGGCCATCGGTTTGGCGAGCCCAAATGCGTAGACCAGGGGTGGTGTAGATATCTAGTTGTTCGCCGCCGCTCAAGCACTTGGGCACCTCTTGATCCGTCCACTCGATCCGCGGCATAAGTTCCGGTGCCAGGACCCAGCATGGTTTGTTCTGCTTCGCAGGTTGTACAATGGCATAGAGCAGAGGGTGCCGCTTAAGCGCTTCCTCAAGCGCACAATCGAAAAGGTCTCTGTCAATTACCCCGCTGAAGTCCAACTGCAGATAAAAGACCATGGGGTACTCTGCGCTGTCGTCACACAAAAAATACCAGTCGATTGGGGCAATATGGAGCGGGAAAATTCGACCGTGTTTTCTGGTTTCAGGAATCATATTTGCGGCTTAATGCTCTCTACAAGCCACTGCGGCTGTTCCTAGTGGACGGTCCAAGTGAATTTTTTTAGTATCCTCTAGTGCGTTCGCGGTCGCTAGCGGGCGCAGCCATCTACTCCTTGTACATGTTCATGCTCCGAAATTGATGGATTGAATTTGTCAACCAATTTTGACCGTAAAATAATACTATAATTTGCCCAGTCTGCTCAACTGGGTGGTTGCGTTTGCTGGCCCCACTTACATTGGCACGTCGCTTGCCTCTAGGTGGCGTGAATATCGGATTTGCCTCGTTTGTGGGGACGCTTAAAGTGCGATTTCTGGTGGGTTGCTCTTGCTCAATGCTTGGCAAGTCTGTTGACCACACATCTTTTCGAGAACGCATGAAATGGAGTTCGGATAAGCAGTCCCGGTTTGGAGGACTTTTAACGGATTGTTTGGCGAGCTGCCGCCTTTCTGGTGTGTTCTGGCCGATTCGTTGAGTTCAGTTAGGGGCGTCATTCGCTGATTCCATGTAGACTATTAAATCGATCGGCTCCCATCTGGTTCTGCGGCATATCATTTGCAACGTAGCGTCGGGTGGGTTTTTCTTATCTGCCGATCGCAATTGACGAACTTCGTTGGGGTATGTTGCGAGTATGGAACGCCGTGACGCATCTAAAACCGGGCAAAAAAGTAGTCCCAAGTCTGTCGAATGTTCGTCCGACGCTCCTATAGATGTATTCGCTATCGACCTGAACAGCGAATTGCCGGGTTCGAATCTGCTACCATCCGACCCCGCGCTATTACCTCTGGAAGACGATGCTTTCGATGTTGAATACCGACTAGCGGATTTTTCCGGAGACAATTTTTCCGGAGACAATTTTTCGGGAGACAATGACGATCCGTTTGCGAACCTGCCTGTAATTGTTCCCGAGACAGTAGCCGCTCCTGTGCTCGCTACAATCGTCGATCCCTTGCCGCTCGCGGCCAATGCTCCCGCTTCGGTCGCAACAAACTCGGAGGAGGTTCAAGAAGGCGCCACAGTAACGCAAGCTCAATTGGTGCGGCGTCGGTTTTACTTGACGGCGTTACCCAGTTGGGCAATCAGTTTGGGTGTTCACGTGGCGATCTTGTTTCTGCTAGCTGCTCTGTCAATGAACCCGATAAGAGAAGCCATCGGGATCGCATTGGACGCGGGTGGTGGGAACGAAGGTGAATCGTTGGACGACACCGAGTTGCCCGGTCCTGCGCAGTCAATCGAATCCGAGTCGAGCGCCGACGAAATTTCCGCTTCGACTCCAGATGTTAGTGAAGTGGTCAGCATGCCGGTGGTCAGCACAACTGCCATGTCGACAGTCGCCGGGGTCAACTCGATATCGATGAACAATGTCACCGAAAACGTTCTCCCAAGTTCCATGATGGGATCTGGGATGAGCAAAATGATGACGTCGCTAAATGGTCGCGGAGCAGGCATGAAAGGCGAAATGCTGGAGCGGTTCGGTGGGACTGCGAACAGCGAAAAAGCGGTGGCCGCTGGACTAAAGTGGATCGCGGCTCATCAGGCACCCAATGGTGGCTGGACGTTCGCATGCTCGCGATTCTGTAGAGGACAATGCAAAGGTGACGGAACCAAAATGGAGGCGGTAAACGGAGCTACCGCGCTAGCTTTGCTGCCTTTCCTGGGAGCCGGTCAAACGCATATGTCAGGTCAATACAAAGAAACGGTCAAGAAGGGCCTCGCGTTTCTGATTCAGAACATGAAAGTTACACCCGGTGCCACGCCGCATGGTTCATGGCACGAACCGGGTGGCAATATGTATTCGCACGGGTTGGCGTCGATCGCAGTTTGCGAAGCCTACGCCATGACTCGCGATCCTGACTTGGTGCAACCGGCTCAGTTAGCAATCAACTTCCTCGTCTACGCACAGGATCCTCGCGGCGGTGGCTGGCGTTATGCGCCGCAACAAGCCGGAGATACATCGGTTGTGGGCTGGTGTTTGATGGCCCTTAAGAGCGGGGCAATGGGGAACTTGACGGTTCCACCGACGTGCTTTCGCGGCGCATCGCAGTTTCTCGACTTGGTTCAAACCAACGACGGTGCTTATTACGGTTACGACAAACCAAGTGCTTCGATGCGAGACGCGACGAGCGCGATCGGCCTGCTTTGCCGAATGTATTTGGGTTGGAGTAAAGATAGCCCTGCCATCAAAGAAGGGGTTGCCATGCTAAGCAAACATGGACCCTCAGTCGACAATCTCTACTTCAGTTACTATGCGACTCAAGTGATGCGCCATCAAGGTGGAGCCGATTGGGAAAAGTGGAACACCAAGATGCGCGAAGATTTGATCAAGTCGCAGTCAAGCGCGGGCCACGAATCCGGAAGCTGGTATTTTGAAGCGGGGCACGGCAAAGAAGGTGGACGACTATACTCTACCGCTATGGCGACTATGATTCTCGAGGTGTACTATCGGCACATGCCGCTCTATACTGACAAATCTTCTGATGAAGAATTTGAATTGTAAGCGAAGAATGAAACGCCGTAAAAGTATTTTTCCGAGACAACTTTGAACGAGGCAACGGGGATGCGAGCGGTTTTCAATATGGGTCTCTTCCGCCTGTTACTCACGGTTATTTTGGTCAGCACGCCCTCACTCGCTTTCAGCCAGCAACAGAAGAAGCCTGCGCCGAAGAAAATGCCCTCTCAAAAATTCAAAGGCTATGGGCTGCCTGAAGTTGTAAAGATCGCGCCAAAGCAGTCGATGCAAGTCGCCCGAGTTGATGCTGGTAGACGAGCGGAAGCTAGAGCGACGGCTGCAAAAATCGATGCTTTGGTCGAAGCGAACTTGGCAAAAGTTGGTGAAAAACCAAACAAAGAAGCAGACGAATACACCTTTGTGCGGCGTGCCCATCTGGACATAACTGGCGCAATTCCAACGCTTGTGCAAACCAATGCCTTCGTCGGCGGAAAAACAGAAAAACGTGAAGCCTTAATCGACAATCTACTCAGCTCGCCCGGCTTCGTTAGCAATATGTACAACTACTGGGCATCGATCTTGCGCATTAAGGATCGGCCCGATAACAACATGCTTGCTTATGCCTATCGCGACTGGGTTAAAGATCAACTTCGCATCAATCGACCCTACGACGTGTGGGTCTATGAGATGCTGACCGCCGAGGGTAAGTTGTGGCAGAATCCAGCCGTGGGATACACACTACGCGAT
>JANNNN010000386.1:0-3476 GCA_031398555.1 Planctomycetia bacterium
CGGGCATCACGTTCTGACGCACGGGACGACGCGACCGCGGCGCATTTCCGCCCGCGCTCGCGGCGTCGTGCTACACTCCGCGCAACGTGGTCTTTTTCAACTACACCACGATGCAAATGTGCAATTATGGGACCTGGCGAAGTGATGGCCAATACTCCCGTTGAGTTTCTAATCGAGAAGACAGATGTGGCTATTGAGCTGCTCTATTTGGGAGAGGGAATTCCTTCGCCCTCAGAAATCCCTGAGCACGATGTAGCCTTTATGGCAGTTTGCGAATCTGACCAGAACCAGCTGTTGTTGCAGCAGTTGAGTGAGATTATGCAGCACTGGCCGCGGCCGGTCATTAACAAGCCCTCGAACATTGCCAGACTTAGTCGCAACACGGTTAGCAAAGTACTTTTACGTAGCGCAGAGTTCGGCGTTGGACTCGTCGCGAGTGATGCACATCGACTCACTCGCTCCGAAGTGAATTGTCTGGCAAAAGAGGATAACCGTTTTCCGCTAATTGCTCGTCCTGTAGATTCACATGCCGGTCATGGCTTAGCCAAGCTCGACGATCCGTCGTCGCTGGCGAACTATTTGAAGATGCATCTAGAAGCGGAGTTTTTTATCGCGCCATTCATCGATTATCGCAGCCACGACGGCTGGTTTCGAAAGTATCGCGTCGTCGTTATCGATGGCCAACCATTTGCGTCGCACATGGCAATTTCGCAAAACTGGATGGTGCATTACTTAAATGCTGACATGTTGCAAAATGAAAAGAATCGACGTGAAGAAGCTTCCTTCATGCACAACTTCGACACGGGCTTTGCGACGAAACATCTTTCTGCGCTGCGAGAGATCGATCGGCTAGTTGATTTGGAGTACTACTCGATGGATTGTGCCGAAACGAAAGACAATCGCTTGCTAGTCTTTGAAATCGACAGTGGAGCGGTCGTGCACTCGATGGATTCGGTGGACATATTTCCATACAAGGCACCGCAGATGGAGCGCGTTTTCGCTGCCTTTCGGCAGCTGCTAAAGAGCCGAATCAATCGATCGAAAAGTGACGGATGCGTCGAGTTTGAGATCGCCGAGAAACGCAAGCTGGCTGCTTAGCCTTCACTCGGCCTGCGTGTCAGCGGTTGTCGATTTTGTCTCAGCGGCTACCTTGCCAAGCTTCAGATGTGGAGCATGCGTTTGAGCCCGCGGCAGGAAAGAATGACTTGAGACCAAAGTCACAATCCGACCCGATTGTACGCACTCACTCCGCTGATTCAGTAATCGGCGATACCAAAGTACCTCACCGCTACGGCGTCCACGCGGCGTGATCTTTTCCACTTGCGTCACAACATGGAGGGTGTCGCCGGTAAAAACCGGTCGATGGAATTGCCAATCCTCGATGCGAACCAAGGCTAAAGTGCGTACTCGGGGGCAAGTGCTACTTAGGCCGGCCATGAAGGAAAGACCCAACAGACCGTGCGCGATCGGCTTGCCGTAGGGGGTCTGAGCGGCGTGCTCGTAGTCGACATGCAATGGGTCGTAGTCGCCCGTCATCCCCGCGAACCCAACGATGTCGCTTTCAGTCACTGTGCGTGCAAAACTAGTCCAAATCGCACCGAGCTTCAAGTCTTCCAGATACAAACTCTCGGACATCCAAACTCCTTTCGGCAATGAAGCCTCCGACAATGGACCACGACAACTAGAGCGTGGCGGCCCTGAAACATATCTCTAAATCCCACACATCTCAAGCATGCACCGCCTGTTGCCCAGCAATATTGCCGCAATAACTATTCCAGATTGCGAAAAAACCTGACAATCGGAACAGTTTGAAGATTTACTGGTTTGCGACTTGAGGTAGCCATTTTCACGCAAGAGTCGTATATTCTCTACATGCTCAACTCGACATGATCGTTTGATTTAGCCTCCCATTTGGCTACCATCGCGGGTCTACGAACGCGTTTCGAGCACCCTTACCTCATTTTCATCACGTATAAATTGCTGGAGTCGTCGGGTTATGGCGGACGAGAAGAAACTAAGCGCTGTTGAAGAAATCAAGGCCGAGAGTCGCTTTCTTCGCGGATCAATTGCCGAAGACTTGGCCAACAGCGAAACCGAAGATTTTGCAAAACCAAACACCCAGTTGCTGAAGTTTCACGGAACTTACCAGCAAGATGACCGCGACGGGCGTGTTAAGAAGGGTGGGGAAGGCAAGTCAGCTAAGGCGTTTAGCATGATGACTCGCACGCGAATTCCCGGTGGAGTCCTCACCGCCGCCCAGTTAATCGAGCACCTTGACCTGTGCGACGAACTCGGCAGCGCGACGCTCAAATGCACGACTCGGCAAGCCCTGCAACTCCACGGGATTCTCAAAAGCGATCTGCGGCAGACAATCAAACGCATTAACGATGTCAATTTAAGTACACTTGCGGCTTGCGGTGATGTGAATCGCAACGTCATGTGCTGCCCTGCGCCAATTAAAGATAGTGTCCATGATGATATGCAAAAGCTTTGCAATGACATCAAGGACCATCTGGCACCTCAATCAAAAGCCTACTTCGAATTGTGGTTGAAAGATGAGCATTCAGGGGAGGAAACCTTGGTGGCGGGCGGCGAGCCAGAGCATGAACCGATTTACGGACCGACTTACCTGCCCCGAAAATTCAAAGTTGCCGTCGCGCTGCCAGAGGACAACTGTGTTGACATCTACACCAACGATCTCGGTTTCTTGGCTGTCGTGCGCGACGGTAAGATCATCGGCTATAACGTACTTGTCGGCGGTGGTCTTGGAACGACCCCTAGCGCCAAGAAGACTTTTCCAGCTTTGGCAAAGCGAATGGCGTTCGTAACCCCAGAACAGGCCTGTGGAGTTGCTGAAGCGGTTGTAAAAGTTCAACGTGACAACGGCAATCGCGAAGATCGCAAAGTGGCTCGAATGAAGTACTTGATCGCAGATCGCGGCATCGAGTGGTTCCGCGCCGAAGTTGAAAAGTACTTTGGTTCCAAGTTGCCAGATTGCACCGCCGATGATGTTCACGGCCTCGACGACCACATGGGATGGAGTGAGCAGGGTGACGGCACGCTATTTTACGGCTGGAACGTTGAAAACGGCCGCTTATACGACAGCGAAGATCGACGCTGGAAATCTGCGTTACGAGAAATCTGCGCGACACTAAATCCCGGCATTCGCTTAACTGCTCACCAGAGCATCCTATTCAGTGATATCAAACCCGAGGACAAGCCCAAATTAGAAGCCTTGATTCACAAGCATGGCTTGCCACTGAGCGAAGAGATTTCAACCGTTCGTCGCTGGTCTATGGCCTGCGTCGCCCTTCCAACTTGCGGCCTTGCAGTTACCGAAAGCGAACGTGTGTTGCCAAGCATGATGGATCTATTCGAAGCCGAATTGGCACGTCTCGGGTTGGATAGCGAAAAATTCACGGTACGTATGACCGGCTGTCCAAACGGTTGCGCGCGTCCCTATAACGCTGACATCG
>JANNNN010000396.1:0-5265 GCA_031398555.1 Planctomycetia bacterium
TTTTCCTTGTACCAATCCCAATCGCGATTGTCCCAAAAAGTTTGAGCGTCGAGTTGCTGCTGCTTGTCGAGAATAGATGATTGGTCGACTTGAGCCCTAAGAGGCGTGCAGATCGCGGAGGAGCAAGCAACGGCAAGTAAAGCGATTACAAAACCACGAGAAGTGATCGCATGGAGTGAATACATGGAAGTTACTGTCTTCGAGAGCTGCGGGGATGGTGCCGTGCTCTCGATTGTAGTCGATAAGAGGACTCGCTAGTAGCAACAGATTGCAAGGTGAAGACGTTGTGAAGCGTTTTCGGAGACTAGAAGTAGCTGGTTTCATAAGAATCCGGGTCTAACAGTGACCATTACTGCACATCCAGTTTCTGACGAAACCAGCTACTCAAAGGAATTCCATAGCTCGTTCGGCACTGTAGGCGAAACACTCCATGTGATAAGCTGACTGATTACTGCGAGTTTGAATCATTGCATGGGAGATAGACTTTGGCCGCGAAAAAAATCCTGTTTTTAGTTGGCGATTTCGTTGAGGACTACGAAGTCATGGTACCGTTTCAAATGTTGCTGATGGTCGGGCATCAATGCCATGCGGTTTGCCCGGACAAGAAGAGCGGCGAGTCAGTGGCGACAGCGATTCATGATTTTGAAGGGCACCAAACGTATAGCGAGAAACCTGGCCATCGATTTCAGCTAAATGCAGACTTCGATTCGATTGACGCGACCAGTTACGATGCGTTGGTGATTCCAGGCGGTCGCGCTCCCGAGTACCTGCGTCTGAACGACAAATTGCTGCACATCGTAAGGCATTTCGCGAGCGCGAACAAACCGATTGCAGCGATTTGTCACGGGCCTCAGATTCTCGCCGCTGCCGGTGTGCTCGAGGGGCGGCATTGCAGTTGCTATCCAGCATGCAGTGCCGAAGTCAAACTAAGCGGTGGCACCTACGTTGCGCCTTCAGCGGGTTTTGACTCCGCACACACGGACGGCAATTTAGTCTCTGCACCCGCATGGCCTGCCCACCCGGCTTGGATGCGGCAGTTTTTGGTGCTCTTGGGTTCGACAATAGTCGCTTAAGAAATCGTACGATGGGACCATTTGTCCTGTCTCCGTCTTGCTTTCTCTTTAGACAAATTCGGAGCCCGCTCGGGACAATGGTCCCAAACTACCTACAACAAATGCTCGCTGGACGTACAGTTACTGACAATTGCTCCACAGTGCTTCTCAACAAGTCCCAATTGTTTGCATGTTTGTTGGCATTTTGTCTGTCGTCGCAAAGTTTATCCAATCCTTAGTTTGCTAATCCTGGTCAGCAGTTCAATCGAATTTTTAAGGGAAGTTTCGGAATTTCGCTTCAAGATTTCCCTGAAAACGATAACTTGTTGACTCTTGGAGCGGGACTCGCACGACCGTGGCAGTACACTGATCCGGCGCGCGGAATGGAAACAACATGTTGCTTTTGGGAGCGAGCTTTGACTAATCGGATCGAAAACGAGCTAGAAGTTACAACTCAGAATATCAAAACGTCGATCGTCGAAATGGCCGCGGATGCGGCGGATGCGATCAACAAGTCGAACTCAGTTGAAATACAAGAGCGAGAGGTCGAAGTTTCAGCTCATTTCATTGGCCGCTGGTCACAGTTGATCAGCACGACGAACTGGGAAAAAGGGAAGATTATATCCTTGTGGCGCGAAACGCTGCGCGAAGCCGGAGCTCCGAGCTCTGCATTCAGCGACGAAGCGTGGTGCCGCTGTGTGGGTGGTGTGACACCTCAGCACGTTGGTCGATTGCGTCGAGTCTACGATCGTTATCAATCCTCTTACACTACCTTTGCCGGGCTGTATTGGAGCCACTTTTTGGCTGCCTTGGACTGGGACGATGCCGAAATGTGGCTCGAAGGCGCTACACAGTGTAAGTGGAGTGTTTCACAAATGCGGCGCACGCGTTGGGAAACCATGGGCGGCGATCCCGCCAGTGAACCGCGCGAGGCCGATCTTTTGTCAAGTTCCGACGACGAGGACTTCACACCCTTAGCCGAAAGTGACGAAGCGACCTCGACCAAAGATGGCCCACGCGCTGTGGCAGAAGGACCACGTCCCGACGGCCCCGATTTTGGAGACGAAGATAGCGGTCCAATTGCGACCGACAAATTTGAGGATTCGAATGACGATCAAGCTTGGGAAGAAACCGAACCCGCCGAATCACCATTCGCTTCTCTTCCAAGCTTGCCAGTTGATTTCGCTGAAGCCCTAGAGCAATTCAAACTAGCCATCATCCGCCATCGCGCGGGAGGCTGGAGCGAAATAAGTGAGAGCGATGTTGTGAAAGCCCTCGATGCGCTTAAAGCCTTTGTGAACCTGTCGAAATAACGCACCGACTCGGCCCTTGGAACACCTCCAGTGATTGAGTTAAAAGAGCGCAGCGGCGGAATAGTACTAGCAGTCAAAGCTCAACCGGGCGCTCGCCGTAACGCAATCGTCGGCACGCATGCCGGTGCACTCAAGGTGGCCGTAAGCGCTGCGCCCGAGAATGGCAAAGCTACGGCAGCGATCATCGAGTTGTTAGCAGATTCTCTCGGTCTGCCGCGCTCAAATATTCAACTGCTTTCGGGCGCAAGCAGCCGGCAAAAGCAGTTCTTGATCGGCGGTGTGGAATTGAATGAACTCGAAAAGAAGGTTCTTGCGGCGCTCCCGTAGGAAATATGTTTTCGAAGCAGGTGGCAGCGCAGAACAATTGAGGCAATTGTTCGACACTAAGCCGCGGCAACTCGGGGCAACTCGAAGGCAACTTGCTCAATGCATTCGTGGTCGATGTATTGGGCTTGTTGAACAGCGCCAGCGACCAGGGATAAGTCGGCGATCTGTATAACGCGACGTGCGATCCCTTGGCTGAGTTCTTGGATACGGGATACCGCACTGTCGGTAAAGATCGGTTCGTCGCGACCGAGTCGCTGTGTGGTCCAACCGAGGAACTCGGCGGTTTGCGAGTAGTCCCAACCGGGCAATTCGATCTGCAATTCGCAGCGTTCAAACAGCGAACGACTAACGGCCGAAGCCATGGGTGTCTCAACTGCAAAGACAACGGTTAGGGGAAACGGAACACTGAGCAGTCGAATTAGGTCCGCCTCGCCTGCCGCGGAAGCGCTCTCCGTGTCGTCGATCAGCAATGCGGTCTGCACCCCCTCGCTCGACGCGGCGCGGAAGTAGTCCCGGAGTTTTTGCCATGCGACGCGTTGATCGTTCCCGCAACGGTTGCCGCAAAGTCGCATCGCAAGTTCGTTGATCAGATCGCCCTCGCGCAGTCCGAATATTGAGGTCCGAACAACCTGAAGGCAAGGCACTTCGCGACTGATCGGCGGATTGCTAGCGCAGTAATTTAATAGCGTTGACTTTCCAACCCCAGCGACTCCCAGCAACGAAGCCAATTGGCGGCGGTTGCTGATCAGGAACTCAATTCTGGCAAGTGCCTCTTCGACAGTCGCGCCGCGGAACAAAGGCTGCGAGGGATCGCTAGTAAAAGGGCTTGCGTTTAGCTTCCAATATCGCCAGTATGTCACGTTACTGCCCCATGTTTGGAAGAGCTGCGAGTTGCGAATATACGTCTTCGTCTTGAATCGGGCGTTATAACCCGAAACTTGAATACGATCGAAAAAATAGCTGCACACGAACGATAACGAGATGCTATCTAATGGCTTGGCCACGATTTTTTGTAACTCAGTTGCCCGCAGCAGGTGTCTTTCAGCTGGATGAAGACGAATCGCGACACGCCAGCGGGGTCCTGCGAATGTCAGTGGGCGGCGTCTGCCTCGCGTTTGACGGACTTGGGGGCGAAGCACTCTGTTCGGTTACTCAAGTAAGTAAACGATTGGTCGTGTTGCAGGTTGACGAGCGACTAGACACAAATCGAGAATCGCCCAAGCCGATCACTATCGCAGTCGCACTTCCGAAAGGTGATCGCCAAAAAACACTCATCGATTTCTTAGTGCAGTTAGGGGTACATTCATTTCAGCCGCTGGTAACCAAACGGGGTGTCGCTCAGCCAGTGGATGCAGCCCTTGTTCGGTTGCGACGAAGTGTTGTCGAGTCAAGTAAACAATGTGGTCGCAATCAGTTGATGAACATACTTGAACCAGTTGATTTGGCTTATTGGATCAGCGTATCAAAACCTCACGCTGGCTTGTCCATCTTTGCCCATCCTTACGGCGAAGTCATTCCTTTGAATGATCTGCAACCCAACGCGAAGTCTGCGGAACAAAGCACCGCGCTGATCGGACCGGAAGGCGGTTTCACCGAAGAAGAAGCCGACTCACTGCGAGTCGCTGGCTGGATCGCTGCCAGCTTAGGGCCAAGGCTCTTGCGGGTTGAAGTTGCAGCTACGCATATCGCAAGTTGGTGGGCAGAAGTGGCCTAAGTTAAACTGGACCGGCATTAAATAGCAGCAGGCACTTGCTCAGGTTTCTCGCTCTATTCGACCGGTAGCCAGTAGAGTATGCAAATTTCGGATGAGCCGAATTATCTTTTGCGGAACACAAACAACGAATCGCAAGAATCGCGATCTAGTTTCAGTGGCGAATCGATGTCATACCAAAAATCAAACGTTTCAACCAACTCGAGTTCAGGGATCTTTTTCAGTAGCGAAAGTAACTGTGCGAGGCGATAGGTTCGCAAAAGAATTTCGCTGCGAACACGGACCGGATCTTGATTCGGTTTGCGAATTAGCATGTTGATTCGCAGCGTCTCGATGCGTTTGCGACTATCCCACGCCGTTCCACTGAGAGTAAACGTGACCGACGTGCTTCCCGACTTTGATGTCCAGCGTTCGATGGAGCGCTGGTCAGCGTAATGTGGCAGCAAATGGAGGCCGAAGAAAAACAAACCACCTGGACGCAAGGCTTTGGCGACCGAGTGAAAATGGCTTTCAGAAGCTTCTTCGGTCAGCAAATGTCGAAAAGTATTGAACGTGTTGAGTACGACGTCGAAAGGCTTGTCGACTTCGAAAGTAGTCATGTCTTGCTTGTAAGTGGTCGCCTTCAGTTTCTTTTTTGCCAACTCTTTGTTCAAGTAGTTCAACATACTGTCACTGAGATCAAAACCAGTGACATCGTAACCCTTCTTAGCCAAGCTGACAATTAGTCGACCGCTTCCGCAACCTGGTTCCAGGATCCGTTTCATTTCACCGGTCCCAAACCGTTCAAAGGCTTTCGGCAAAAAGGCAACTTCCTTCGCTGTCTAATCGCGGAATCACAGAACGAAATACTGCGGATAGTCGT
>JANNNN010000403.1:0-5687 GCA_031398555.1 Planctomycetia bacterium
GTTCTTTCAATAACTACATCTGGTTTCAAGAATTGTCGACGCGATTTGGCGGCGATATTGGTCAAGCCGTACTGATGCGTGGGTTTAACTACGAAGCCAGTGCGCGGTTGGAGCGAATGCTGGGAACGAAACTGACTTCGATCGGAAAGTTGTTCGGTGATAAGATCATTGATGACATGGCATTGATCGGTTCCGACCTCTACGTCAAAGAAGGTGCGAGTCTCGGAGTGTTGTTTTCCACGAAGAATGCGGCCTTGTTGATCACATCCATGCAAACCGATCGTATGGTGGCAGCAAAATCCAATGCCGCCGCTTCGCTGGGAATGGTGAAGATCGCGGGCAAAGATGTATCCCTGCTAAGCACGCCCGACAATCGGCTTCGCTCATTCCTCGCCAGCGACGGCGACTATGTGTTTGTAACCACCAGCAGCACACTGATGCGAAGGTTCCTGCAAGTTGGAGGCGGTGAACCATCGATGGCTTCTATGCCTTCGTTCAAGTGGGCGCGAGCCTGGATGCCTGAAGCCAACAATTACAGTGTATTTGCATATTTCTCGCCAGAGTTTTTTCATCAGTTGGTCAGTCCGCAATATCAGATCGAACTTCGCCGAAGACTCGAATCGATCGCGCATTTGGAAATCGCTGAAGTAGCCAGTGTGGCCGCGAAGGCCGAAGGAATTGCGACGGACGATGTGAGTGCGATGCAGTCAGCAGGGTTATTGCCGGCTTGGTTCGATCAACGTGCCGACGGAGCACAGACGCTCAACAGCCGAGGGCTTTGGATTGATTCGCTACGCGGCGGACGCGGTTCCTATTTACCGATTGCTGATGTCGAATTAGTGGGCGTGTCAGATGTCGAGGCGAGCGGTTATGCCAAAATTGCCTCGTTTTATCAAGAAAAGTGGCGACAGATGGACCCGCTGCTAGTCGGCCTGCGCCGGTTCGAATTGGATGATCACCCAGGTGTGGAACGTATCGCCCTCGAAGGCTACGTCGCACCTTTCGGTAAACAAAAATACGGCTGGATCGCGAATCTGCTCGGAGACGCGACGAATGTCGAGATAACACAACCACAGGATGATGTGGCAGCGATTCAACTTCATATGAGCGGTGCCAATCCACTGGGCCGACCGACGCAAGATTATCATTTGTTCGCTGGCGTCAAAGATATGCTTCCGCCAGTACCTGAAGAAACAAAGGGATTGATCAAGACGTTACGCGCCCTTCAAGCCACACCAGCTTATGTTGGAACGTGGCCAATGCCAGGTTTGCTGGATCAACTGCCACTAGGCTTGGGTGGCGGTCCACCCGATTCCGCGGGATACTCGAAAATGCTGGGCGGGTTGGTGCGCTGGCAAGCCGGCGGCTATAGTCTGCTGTCGTTTGACCGCACGATCATCGACAACACGATTCCACAACTTGCGACATTGATTGCACCTGACAATGCGCAGGCGCGTTTGCGAGTTAGCAACTTGCAAGGAACGAAATTGGCATCTTGGATTAATGGCCAGTGGTACAGTCGCGGTTGGTCAGCATCGCATGGCAATGCACGGCTGCTCGATACTGTAAACCAGCAACTCAAAGTCCCTAATGACAAAGCGCTCGAAGTTGCTCAGCAGTTGCTAGACGTACGTTTACAATGCCCACTTGGCGGCCAGTTGCGTTTTGAACCGCTGCCTGGAAACGCGGGGCTCAATGGTGGTTGGTGGACAAGTTCCGCTTGGCCTGAAGCGGTGCTGATGCAAAATGGCAAGTTCGGCCCGCCCCAGCAATATTCGGCACCATGGCTAAATTGGTTTCGAGGCGGCAAGCTGCATTTGACCCAGTTGCCCGAGCGAGTGGCTATTGTCGGTACGATCGATCTTGAGCTGCCACCTTTAGCTCCGGCCATAAGAGGCAATGAGAAAGATATCGCACCGCCTATGGATTTTGATTTGTTCCAACTGCCATTTAAATTATTCGGTAGTGGCAAAGACAAAGAAGCTGCGAAGCCGGAACGAAAAAGTTTTTAATTCGACTTTTTTTTACTAGCATGGATCAGGCGGGCTTTCGCGCGGAGTTTGCTGGGCGGGGCTTGCTGGGCGGGGCTTGCTGGGCGGAGCCAATTATAAAAGCTTCAGATTATTTTTGAATTAGCTCATTAATTGTCGAACCATTGTCCCAATCGTTGCTGTAACAACTGGGACAATTGTTCGACACCCAACTCGAAAAATTAAATTGGTCAGTGCACTGATAACTTTGCATTAGTCAGAACTTCCAACACACATCTCGACGCAAACGCTACTTTTGCGGAGCAAAAGGCGACACGAATCAACCTTGTATGATGGTATTCGTCAACGTGCCAATGCCAGAGATTTGGATGTCAATACGGTCAGCTACGGCGAGCGTGAAATCGCTATTCGGAACGATGCCCGTACCGGTTAACAAGAACGCACCGTTGGGAAAACTGTTATCGCGTCCAAGCCATTCAACCAAACTTTCAAACGTACGAGCCATCTGAGCGACCGACGTGGACTGGTCGAACACGCACTTGGCACTTCGCCAAATCTGCATTGAAATTTCAATTTTTTCGCGAGTAGGCATCGCATCAGCCAGTGTGATCCATGGGCCGAGACCACAACACTGGTTGTACATTTTGGCTTGCGGGAGATACAGAGGGTTGTCACCTTCGATATCGCGTGAACTCATATCGTTACCCGCGGTGAAGCCCACGATTTTTAGTTCAGGCGAGATTACCAATGTCAGCTCGGGCTCTGGTACATTCCAGGTCGCGTCAGCTCGGATGCGCAGTGCGTCACCGGTTCCGCGGACACGATGCGGGGTCGCTTTGAAGAATATCTCTGGCCGTGGCGAGGCGTAGACACGGTCGTAACAGGATGCTGCGGCTTCCGACTCTTCCATGCGAGCCGTTTGGCTGCGTTTGTAGGTAACGCCCGCGGCCCAAACTTCTTGTGAATCGATCGGCGGTAGTAACCTGGCTGACTTGATCGCCACACGCTCGCCAGTCGCCGACAACTTCGACGCCGACTCAGCCACATTAGCTGCGGCCAATAGAGCTGAAAGGCTTCCGAAACCAGAAGCTGCCAAATCCAGCAACGCGATGTGCTCGCCCTCGACTTTGCCAACCGCCGGAATGCCTTGCGAGTTAAGAAGCTTAGCCAGTTGCATGTCGATTTCCTGTAGTAAAATGAGAGGTTCTGGGGCCATCGCAAACTGGATGTTTGTGCGAGTGGTGATTTGCCCGCTGTGCGATGCAATCGTACCCCAAGTTGCTCTTTTTTCGAGTCCCAGAGCGCCGAAAGTCATCAAAACGACTAGAACGAACCGTCCAAAAGTCCGCCGTCAGTTCATCTGGGCGAAAATGCACTAACGCTTTATAATGCGAAGGTTTTCAAGCACCCAATTCGCCGATCGATGTCTACGATTTACCAATGCCTACTAATCAGCCAATCGTCTCGCTAGACCAGTCGCATGGACCTTACTTCGCGGGCGTTGACGTCGGCGGAACTAACATCAAAATCGGCCTCGTCGATGATTCTGGGCAAACGCTTGCCTACGATTCAATCGCGACCGATGAACACCTCGGCCCGCAACAAGCCGTTGAACGCTGCGCCGCCACGGTCGTTAAGCTGTGTGAGAAAGTTCAATTGCAAGTTGGTGAAGTAGTTCGTATTGGCCTTGGTTCGCCCGGCACAATGTGTTTGAAACGCGGCATGCTACTCGATCCACCCAACCTTCCAAATTGGCATTACTTTGCAATTCGCGATGCATTGCAAGTCACATCGGGCAAACCTGTTTCATTCATCAACGATGCTAACGCAGCCGCTTATGGCGAATTCTGGGTCGGTACAGGGGCCAAACATGATAGCCTCGCCTTGATGACCTTAGGTACCGGAGTTGGCGGTGGCATTATCATTGACGGACAATTAATCAATGGCGTCAACAGCTTTGGTAGTGAATGTGGGCACGTTGTTGTTGATTGCCGACCGGACGCGCGTCTTTGTGTTTGGGGCGGCGGGCGTGGCCACTTGGAAGCCTACGCGAGTGCCAGCGCCGTCGCAGCCAGAGCCGAAGAAGGACTCCGGCAAGGCGCCGTTAGCACTTTGACTCAAATCTTGATGAATGGTAAAGCGATCACGGCCAAGCGAGTCTATGAAGCGGCGACTATCGGCGATGAGTTTTCGCTCAAAATTATTGACGAGACCGCTATGTACCTCGGAGTCGGAGTGGCTAGTATCGTTCATGCGGTCGATCCAGGCCTAGTTGTCTTTGGCGGCGCGATGGACTTCGGTGGATCCAAGTCGCCGATTGGTCAGCGGTTCCTAGAACGCGTTCGGGCGGAATTTAAAGAGCGGACTTTCTCGCACGTTTACGACGGAACCACTATCGGTTTCGCTACGCTCGGCGGCGACGCAGGTTACCTCGGTGCCGCCGGCACCGCCCGCAAGGATTTTCGAGCGGCGCCAACAACGATCGCTTAACGATTTTGGCTTTCTTTTTGAATTTAAACCGTTGGAGTTCTCATCCTGTCTAAGCCATCACCTGAAATGGACATTTCGAGAATTCGAAACTTCTGCATCATCGCGCATATCGATCACGGCAAAAGTACACTCGCCGACCGCTTGCTGGAGAAGACCGGAACGGTTGAAAAGCGCGAGATGAAAGCCCAGATGCTCGACGACATGGCGCTCGAACGTGAACGCGGCATCACCATTAAAGCTCGCGCCGTTGCGCTCCGTCACCAACACGAAGGCGTAGAGTACGAACTGAACCTGATCGATACGCCGGGACACGTCGACTTTCAATACGAAGTCTCCCGCAGCTTGACGTGCTGCGAAGGCGCATTGCTGTTGGTGGATTCATTTCAAGGCGTTGAAGCTCAAACGGTCGCGAATGCCTACGCGGCGATGTCACACGATCTGAAGATCATTCCCGTGATCAACAAGATCGACTTGCAACATGCTCGCGTCGCCGAGGTCATGGAAGAAATGGAGCAATCGCTTGGTATCGATCCCAATGAAATTGTGCTGTGCAGCGGTAAGACAGGCATCGGCGTAGCGGATTTACTGAAAGCCATCGTCGAACGAATTCCAGCGCCGACCGGAGATCCGGAAGCTCAATTGCAAGCGATGGTTTTTGATTCCCATTACGACGACTATCGCGGCGCGATCACTTACGCTCGGATCATGGCTGGCACTGTGGCACGTGGACAAAAGATCAGGCTGGCTCGGGCCAATGCCGTTTACGAAGTCGTCGAACTAGGCCAGTTCATCCCGCATCGCCGCCAAACGGACAAACTCATTGCTGGCCAAGTCGGTTATTTGATTTGCAATATCAAGTCGTTGAAGGATGTTCACATCGGCGATACCGTTATCACCGCCGGTACCGACGCGGCCCAGCCACTGCCTGGTTATCTTCAACCGAAACGCATGGTGTACTGCGGGCTGTACCCGAGCGATGGACAGGATTTTAGCGAGTTGCGCGATGCACTCGAGAAACTAAGTATTAATGACCCGAGTTTTGAATTTGCACCGGAAACCAGCGAAGCCTTGGGTTTTGGTTTCCGCTGCGGATTTCTCGGTTTGCTGCACATGGAAATCGTCCAGCAGCGGCTCGAAGGCGAGTGCGACGTGGACCTCGTGCAAACGGCGCCCAATGTAACTTACGAAATCATAACTCGTAAAGGC
>JANNNN010000427.1:0-1326 GCA_031398555.1 Planctomycetia bacterium
TGCCAGCCTTGTCGAGATCAATCTTTACTTCCGGTAGATGCAATTCTATCGCGCCGTCTGCCTTGCGATTGCCGCGCAGGACCATGGCCAATTCGTGCATATCGCCAAGTAGTTTCCAAATCTCGGGCGTTAGACGTTCGCGCCAGGCTTCACGATCAGCCAGGAATTGATCCACCTGTTCGTAGTTCAGTCGTTTGTCGTTATGAATGGCCGAGTTGAAAACCTCTTGGTGAACGACGGTTCCATTCGATGTCATCTCCATCAATACGGTTTTGGTTAATCGAATCTTATCGGGCTGCAAACTGGCCAAGTGATTGCTGATCAGCTCAGGCAGCATCGGGATCACGCGGTCGGGCAAGTAAACGCTGGTCGCGCGCTTGCGAGCCTCCGCATCGAGTGGCGTGCCGATCGGAACGAAGTGGGATACATCGGCGATATGTACCATCAACTCCCAGTGCCCCTTCTCGTTCTTGCTGAGCGAGACTGCATCGTCGAAGTCGCGGGCGTCATAGGGATCGATGGTTAACGTGACGACTTTTGTCAGATCGCGGCGATCGGAAGAAATCTCGCCTTCAACAAATGCGTCAGCTAACTCGCGAGCTTGATCGATGACTTCGGCGGGGAACTCTTCGGCTAATCCGAATTGTCGCATCACGGCCAGCGTATCGACGGCTGGGTTCTTGCTTGAACCGAGCACTTCCATGATGACTGCTTCACCCTGAGTTTCACCTTCGGGGTATCGCACGATTTCAACAACAACTTTATCGCCTGCTTGAACCGGCAAGCCACGCACGTCGCCAACTTCGACTGGACCGCCGATCGAAACACCATCGAGCCAAACGACCGATTGACCTTCGTGTTCGCCGTACGTTCCCGCGAACTGGCGCCGCGCTCGTTCGAGCACTTCGAGCACTTCGCCTTCGGTGCCTGATCCGCGACGACTCGGCCGCACACGGATTTGAACCATGTCGCCGTCCATGGCTGAGCTGGTTTGGCCGGCTGGGACGAAAATGTCTTCGGTGGTTGCCAAGCGACCGGTGGCCACTGGTCGTACGAATCCGAAGCCTGCGGCAGCTTGGCGGAAAGTGCCACGTGTTAATTTTGGATCACCGGAAACTTGTTCGGGCGTGACCACCAGATGGTTGCCACCATAAGCCAACTGACCAGTGAGCACTAAACTCTTCACCGCTTTGCGAACGTCAGCAAACTGGTCGGGAGGAAGTCGCAGCGCTTGGTGAATGCCCTTGGGCTTGGTGGGTTGATATTGCGGGTGGTAAACGAAGTCAAGAATTTGTTGGGTCAGTTGTTGCTGACCGTCGTTGTCTG
>JANNNN010000433.1:0-3257 GCA_031398555.1 Planctomycetia bacterium
CACGCAATGTCGCCGACCGACTGATGGGTCGCCGACCAACGCAATGGCGAAGTCGTCGACTAAAAAATGCAGTATCCCACGGATAGCATAACGGTCCCACGGATATGTACATCAGGTCAAATCGCGCGAATGGGAGCGAGCTTTGTGGCTTATCTCATTTTGGCTTTACAAACAGCGCGCGATAAATTGGTTGTCCGTTCAGTCTTGCGCGACGTTCGAAATGCGTCGTATAGTCCATACCGTGTGAGGCTGGCCGTTCGGGGATGAACTTAGGGCCGAGCAGAGCGGTAGTATCCATGACTTGGGAGCAGATCAATTCGTAGTAGTCGAGCACATCGGTCCAGAAGTGGAATTCACCACCGGCAATGAGACTGCGTTCGATGTCTAAGATGGCTTGGTCATTGAGAACACGGCGCTTCTTGTGTTTGTTTCGCCACCAGGGGTCCGGAAAATAGACGTGCATGCAGGTAACGGAATTTGTTGGCACGGTCTCACGCAAGAATGCTTGGGCATCGCCGCGCAGCATCTTGGCGTTGTTCAGATTTGCGTTTGCTAATCGCTCGGCGGCACGGTTGGCAAATTTTACTGCCAACTCGATGCCAAGAAAGAAATGCTCCGGAACTTCCGCTGCCGCAGACTTAAGAAACATGCCTTTCCCAGATCCCACTTCCAATTCCACCGTTGCACCGGTCGGCACGAGTTGATCCCAGGTTACCGGGTTGTTAAGAACATCGAAAGCCAGCCTGTCATTGGCTCCAGCGGCGGTATTGATCACTACGTACTCCAAAATTACTGGTGCTAGCGAATCGCTAACGGATTGCAGATTGGCAGGTTAGGACTGAAGTAGGAAGTATTCTAGTCGAGCGATGGTCAAACGGACGAGACGTCCGAGGCGACTTCGATTTCTTGCTGAGAATACAGTCATTTGTCGTTTTCACGCCGTTATTTTCTGCCAGCTTGATGTTGAAATTGGTAGGGGAAGACAATGAGTACCGGTTTCTTACGAAACCAGCTGCGAAGTCACTAAATCATAGCGGTTGGCGAAGCTGTGAGGTCAAGGTGGAGTTTGCCCACAAAGTAGTTGGCGTGCGGTCGTAGCGGTTTTCATTCTGCCTTGAATCGATCTTGATGCTTTACGAGGATTCGCAAGCATTTATACCCCTTCATTAGGCCGATGGAAGAATCGGATAGTGAGCACATGCCCAGTGCCTCCTATTTGCCTACGCCTGGACAAGACGTCCAAAGAACTGGCTAGCATTGCAACGCAGCGCTAGTACATCGAATGTGAATCAAGGAGGATCGACGTGAAAAAGTTATGGTTTTCGAAGTTGGCATTGATGTTGGGGTGTCTTAGCACTACGACAGCATTTGGCCAATATCCTGGTGCCTACGGCTCGTTGGCTCCAAGCGCCTTTCCGGTGCAATATCAACAGCCGCAGATGAGCCAACCGGCTTATCAGCAGTTTGGTCAGTCGCACCCACAAAATCAAATGGTCGCCGCCCCAGTTCAAATGACTGGTACACCGATGAATGCGACCCCCAATCAGACTTACATGGTTCCAAATGGCGGTATGCCTGGCGGATCCCAACCGGGTTGGCTTGGACAACGCAATGGGGCGTTCCAAATGGTGAACACACAAGAAAATGTTCACGCAATCCCATCGTTTGCCGCCCCTTTAAATACAGTCCCATCGAATATGGTCCCAGCGCCAATGAGCGCACCGATGCAAGGTGGACCACAGTCGATTATGGAAAGCGGCGTGCCAATGCAGCCATCCATGAGCGCACCGATTCAGAATCAAGGCCCAGCCTTATCGTATCAGTCTGCTCCTAACGCGCCGATGATGAATCCAGTGTATGGACAGTCGATTGCGCCAGGATGCACGAGCTGCGGTTCAGCTCCGCTGAGTGAGTCGTACGCATACCCGATGTATAGCGGACAGCAATACCAACAATCCTACGGACCGCAATTTGGTTCCCGGATCGGAAACTACGCTCGCGGTTCGATCTTCACGGGCATGCCTGCTGGTTCAAAGCCTTACTTCGGTGGCGGTGGAGTACTGTTGTTTCATCGAGTGGATGATGACAATGTTAACTTGGCGTACAACACCAACGATCCTTCAGGCAACATGCTTGGGACTCGCGACGCCCGTTCCGGATTGATGCCCGGTTTTGAAGTGTTTTTGGGACGCTATTTCAACTGCGGCCGCAACGCAATTTCGGCCAGCTACTGGGGATTGTTCCCAGAAGATGAAATGGCAACGATAACGACCAATGGTGGTGAGGACTTGCGTTCGCGTTATCAGTTCACCGGAGCTCGGATGCGAGGTTTTGGATCGTACCAAGACACCGCAGCTTACAATTGGTACGACACCTACGATGGTCCGTCGGCGGATGACGACAACACAACGTCACGCGCTCAACGAATTGACCGTAGCAGCAACTACCAGAACATCGAAGGCAACCTGCTAGGCTTTATGACCGGCGGAGCGGCTCGTTCGTTCTACTTGCCAACTTCTGGCACAATGTTCTCCGGAACACAGGGCCTGCAAGGTGGCTACGGCGGCGGTTTTAGTGGCGGCGGTTTTGGTGGTGGAAACGGTGGAGGTTGTGGCTATTGCGGCGGAGCAGGCTGTGGCGCGTGTGGCGGTGGAAGCAACTGTGGAAATGGCAGCTGCGGGCCAAGCAATTGTGGAAGCTGCAATGCTTGTCCTCCAACACGTTTTGCAACCGGTCCTTGCTGCTTGACACCAGGCTGTGGAAGCCGTCTGAATTTGACATGGTTGGCTGGGGTACGCTACTTCCGCTTTAAAGACAATCTGTCGTACGCATCTAGTCTGACAGACACTTCGTTTGGCAACGGCAACGACGACATCTACTATGATTCTCGCGTTGTCAACGACCTCGTTGGCGGACAGATTGGCGGTATTATGAACTTCTGCACCGGCAAACGCGCAAGTCTGTATGCACTTAGCAAAATGGGTGTCTACGCAAACCATGCCCGATTTAACTCTGACCTCGGAACTTACAATGGTCATTCCGCCTATGTTACCAACGGCGGTGTCGATCAGGATTATATGATCTCCAGTAGCAAGACAGACGTTGCGTTCATAGGCGAAGTGGGAACAGGCGTCAATTATCGCATGACTTCAAAGTGGAGCGCGAATGTTGGTTACAGAGCGATCGTTGCTTCGGGTGTTGCCACAGCCGTTGATCAGCTGCCGATTAACATGACGCATCGTGGCAACGCCTCCAAC
>JANNNN010000443.1:0-3094 GCA_031398555.1 Planctomycetia bacterium
GAGGCTCCTGAAGAGCCTCTTGGACGTGTAATATGACGTTCAAAAGCACATTAACCTCGACGGGTGCTTCCGAGTAAGACTCGGCGAGAGCCTCGGTCTCCCATCGAGTTTTTTGGACGCGTATGGGGACGTTCACAAGTACCTTGACGTCGAAATCTCGCTGAAACATCGGACTTGCATTTAGCGGCGACACTGACTTTGTCATATTGGCAGTACGGCCAATATTGGGCTGGAAATCAATCTTTCGCCAACTATTTTGGCCCGGCGAAATCAGCATTTTCGCATGTGTTTTGCAGCGTTTTCGCGAGCTTTGGAACCTCCATGGATAACTCGACATAAGTCGCTGGCACAGTGTTTGCTCAGAGGGAAGCACGCAAATCTAAAATGCCTTTTTGACGCACTCCAGCGGCTCGACGGCTGTTGGAATTTGGATTTCCCGAAACATTAGACCTGAGTCGGGCGCTTTCGAAGAGCGTCGCAGGTAAATCAGTTCCCCAATTGTTATCAAACCCCGGAGGATCGCCGCACATGTCGACGGCTACAAAGAACAAAGACAAGACCAAGGTTAAATTGCAACCTCTCGGAGACCGGCTTGTCGTCAAGCGTGAGGAATCGCTAGGCAAGACCGAAGGCGGGATCTACTTGCCGGACAGTGCCAAAGACAAACCAACTCGTGGCACAATCGTCAGCGTTGGTGATGGCAAGCTGCTCGAAAACGGAACTCGCGGGAAGCTGCAAGTCAAAGTCGGCGATAAGGTTTTGTTCACCAGCTATGCAGGCGAGAACATCGAAGTCGGCGACGAAGAATACGTACTGATGAGCGAAAGCGAAGTGCTGGCAGTTCTCGAGTAATCGAACTGTTTCAGACGCTAACCGTAAAACATTTACTGATACAAGCACAGAACGAATAGGAGTTTGATACTTATGGCAAAGATGATTGCATTTGATCAAGAAGCACGCGAAGCAATTCGCCGCGGAGTTTCGAAGTTGGCCCGTGCGGTCAAAGTTACTTTGGGACCAAAGGGTCGCAACGTAATTCTTCAAAAGAGTTTCGGTAGCCCAACAGTGACCAAAGACGGCGTCACCGTGGCTAAAGAAATCGACCTTGAAGACGTCTATGAAAACATGGGCGCTCGCATGGTCCGTGAAGTGGCTAGCAAGACCAGCGACGTAGCTGGCGACGGCACCACCACCGCAACGGTGATGGCTGAAGCGATCTTCAACGAAGGTCTCAAGTCAGTTGTGGCTGGCGTTAACCCAATTCAAATGAAGAGCGGCATTGAAAAGGCCGTTGCCGATATCACTGAAAAACTTCAGAAGATGTCGATCAAGATTCGCGAAAAGAGCGAAATGGCCAACGTGGCAACCATCGCTGCTAACAACGATCGCGAAATCGGTAATCTTCTTGCCGACGCCATGGAAAAAGTTGGCAAAGACGGCGTTGTGACCGTCGACGAAGGCAAGAGCCTGCACACAGAACTCGAATTCGTGGAAGGCATGCAGTTCGATCGTGGTTACCTGTCACCATACTTCGTGACCGACATGACCAGCATGGAAGCGGTACTCGAAGAACCGTACATCCTGGTTTTCGAAAAGAAAATTTCGAATATCAAGGATCTTGTGCCAGTTCTCGAAGCTGTTGTTCAACAGGGCAAGCCATTATTGATCATCGCGGAAGATGTTGACGGCGAAGCTCTTGCAACGCTCGTTATTAATCGCCTTCGCGGTACTCTGAACGTCGCCGCCATCAAAGCTCCTGGTTACGGTGATCGTCGTAAAGCCATGATGGAAGACGTTGCTATTCTGACTGGCGGAACGGCTTTGTTCGAAGCTCTCGGAACGAAACTCGAATCAGTCACCCTGGCTGAACTCGGTCGTGCCAAGAAGGTCATTATTGACAAAGACAACACGACGATTATCGAAGGTTCTGGAAAGAGCTCAGACATCAAGGCTCGAATCGACCAGATCCGTCGCGAAATCGAAAACACAACCAGTGATTACGACCGCGAGAAGCTCGACGAGCGTCTGGCCAAGCTGGCCGGTGGCGTTGCCAAGGTCAACGTGGGTGCTGCCACAGAAAGCGAAATGAAGGAAAAGAAGGCTCGCGTTGAAGACGCCCTGCACGCAACTCGCGCTGCCGTAGAAGAAGGCATTCTCCCTGGCGGTGGCGTTGCATTGCTGCGTGCAAGCAACAGCGTCAAACCAGCCGAAACGTTGACACATGACGAACTAGTTGGCTACAACATCGTTATCCGCTCATGCCGCGCTCCGCTGACAATGATCAGTGAAAACGCTGGTAAAGACGGTGGAATTGTTTGCGAAAAAGTGGCTGAAGCCAAAGGCAACATGGGTTACAACGCTCTGACTGACGTCTACGAAGACATGGTCAAAGCCGGTGTGATCGACCCAACCAAGGTAACTCGCACCGCACTCGCTAACGCTGCTAGCGTCGCCACGCTGCTGTTGACCAGCGACGCATTGATCGCCGAAAAGCCGAAGGCTGATAAGGGCGGATCCAAGGGCCACGGCGGCGACCACGACATGTA
Source organism: Planctomycetia bacterium (assembly GCA_031398555.1). Lineage (GTDB taxonomy): Bacteria > Planctomycetota > Planctomycetia > Pirellulales > Pirellulaceae > Aureliella. Next base: position 2,547 of record JANNNN010000443.1, read on the forward strand.
CTAGTAAGTAATCTCGACTCTTCAGTCGCAGTTGCTATCGATAATTCAAATACCCGCTGCCTAAAAAGCAGTGGGTATTTTTTTTGTGATGGAGGGACGTTCTGTGGTGTACTTACCTAATGACATTCAACTTACACAATGGTAAACTTCAGCTACACGTACCTAGCGTTTAAAGACTCGCTCAAGCCCTTTAACTCGAGACAAAAAATGGCCCATTTGGGCGTCAATATCGACCACGTTGCAACGATTCGCCAGGCTCGCAGATCTTATGAGCCCGATCCGGTTCACGCGGCTGCGTTCGCCTTGCTGGGTGGAGCTGACGTGATTACGATTCACCTGCGAGAAGATCGTCGGCATATACAGGACCGCGACGTTCGATTGCTCCGAGAAACTGTGCCCAGCGGATTGAACCTAGAGCTGTCTTGCGAATTGGAAATTGTTCATATCGCTTGCGAGATTCTGCCGGACTACGCAACCCTGGTTCCAGAGCGACGTGAAGAGGTCACTACGGAAGGTGGCTTGGACGTAGTGGGGGACCCAATTCGCGT
>JANNNN010000463.1:0-3916 GCA_031398555.1 Planctomycetia bacterium
CAGATATCGGTCGCGGACGGACGCTTCCAAAAATGGGCTGTTCTGGAAGAAACGGACGATCAAATTGGCCAAGACACCATAGCAGTCCACCATAAGAGGCTGGATCACGTCCATCAAGAGCATAGCGATGGTTGAGGTCAACGAGTCGAGCCAGTGCTTGTCGAAAGTCGACCGACCATTCGAGAATGGCTTTACCCCAAGTCATGCGAAGATTGTTATGTAGTTCGCCATGTTTAAGCAAGCTGCGTTGGGCTGCGTCCCAAAGTCGTTGTCCTGTCTTCGCCCGGGCAAGGGTTTCCCATGAGAGTTGGGTTCGCGGATCGCTTGCATGTTTAGAGAGTGTGGCGATCGCCCAAGAAGGCAGGTTTGCGTCCGATTCCAAGTCCGTTCGAAAGTGGCAGAAGGCATAAGCGCTTTCACGCCAGATCAAAAGTTCATCCAGGTACTTCTCAGCTCCGTCCAATGATGCTTCTCTTGCAATGCGGAACGGCGAAACCATTCCGTAATGCAGGTAGGCAGACATCCGACTTGAACCATCGAGTTCGATTTGGTTACGACGCTCGGCGTATCTACGAAGTCCGTTTTTCCGAAAGGCTTGCCAGCGTGCGTAACCCGCTTCGGACCCGCCGCGCGTGTCTGCGACTGGACCAACGGTGTGATCGATCTCACATTCCGCAACTAGCTTAGCGATACTGTGACCGCTTAGCTTTAGGGACTCGAAGGGGCTCTCTGCAAGAGCAGGCTTTGCTAGACAAACGGGCCATGGAAGATTAACTCGATCGGGATAGAGCTTTTTGGTTGCATCGCGAAACAAGTAGGCCCGATCGTAGGCTTGGCCAACCATTCGCGATGGAACTATGCAAGCGGTATCAACGAGAACAATCGGACACCATTGTGCTTGTGCGAACCTTTCGGTCAACTGCTTAGTAGCTTCAATGGGAAAGTCGTCAGTTACCAAGACCGAGCATGCTTTGGCGAGCTGGGCCAATCGCCGATGTCGCCAGCCGGCACGATCAACTTGGAGTGCGTAGGTGATGCCCAGCTTTGCGTACTGGTCTTCCAGTTCCCGAGCGGCTTCCAGGATAAACGTATGGTGTCGATCGGAAGCAAAGCGATATGTTTCGGAAAGGCCATGGTAAACAATTAACGGCAGGTTGAGCTGTTCGGCGAGTAGCATCGCAACTTCGAGAGCCGGGTTTTCATCGGTTCTCAAGGCGTGATGAGTCCAGTAGAGAACGAAGTCGCCTTCGTGATTCGCTGAGCCGCTAGTTCTTAGAAAACTGCGCTCGGCCAAGTGTGGCGGCAATAGGTCTATGAGGTTTTGATGTGCATCGGCGCTGGTACTCATCTGCACATCGTAGGTTACTCGTCAAGCAAAGCTTTGTGTCGCAAAATTGTCCCCATTGTAGCTGCAACCACGGCTCTAATATTGCAAACGGTTGGCGACCGAGTTGATGAGGTTCAGTCGCGTCCAATGCACTGAATTGCGTTCCTCCAACCGCAAAAGGTGGGGCGAAGTGAGACTCCGACGCGAAATCCGCAGGCATTTAGCAAACAGGCAATCGTGTTCGAAGTCGTCCCTTTGCCTTAGGTTTCAGCGACATGGACGATTTGGTAGTCATTTTGTGGATTTCCAAGGAGATCCAAGAGGCGTCGCATGCGGTCGAGTCGAGAATTCGCCGCCGAATACGACGCGTGTCCTTTTCATAGTTGATGCGACCATACTGAAAACCGATGGCAGCTTGGTGATCTGCAGGGGCAATTACATTTACGCTTCCAAGTTGCCGTCAATGCTTGTTCCTAAACACCCTGCTGGCAAACGCTTCCTGTGGCCGCTTGCCAGTCGGTTGCGACCTATTTATAGTTCCATCCATCAAATGAGGCGATTGGTGGGTACGAAACGGGGCCGCTTTTCTTTAAGATGGCAAAATCTGCGAGAACAACGAACTCTGAGCCATCAGCGGGCGTAGCTCCAGTGGTCCGCTTTTACCATTGGGGAACGTTGTCTCAGTGGAATGTACAAAATAAGAACTACTCCTCGAAATCCTGTCCGTTCCCAAGGAACACCCTTGCTATGACCGCCGCGACTGCTGCAGAACCGATCAAATCGCCCGCAACCGATTCCGACGTAGTGATTGAGACCCGAAATTTGGGCAAGACGTACCGCGATTTCTGGGGTCGGCGCAAAGTTCAAGCTCTAAAGGCTCTTGATATCGAGGTCAAGCGGGGCGAGATTTTTGGTTTGCTGGGTCCCAACGGCTCGGGTAAATCGACAACGATCAAGCTGATTCAAGGCTTGTTGTTTCCAACTTCGGGCCGAGCTTTTGTGCTTGGCAAAGACGCTCGCGACGTCAGCAAGAACGAGCGCATCGGTTACCTGCCTGAAGAATCTTATCTATACAAGTTTTTGAATGCAGAAGAGACGCTCGATTTCTACGGCCGATTGTTCGATATGCCCGCCGATGTTCGCCGCCAACGCAGCGATCAATTGATCAAGATGGTTGGGCTCGATCGGTCTCGCCGCCGACAACTGCGAGAGTATTCAAAGGGTATGACCCGCCGCATTGGTCTGGCTCAAGCGCTGATTAACGAGCCGGATTTGCTGATCTTGGATGAACCGACCACGGGCATGGATCCGATTGGTAGCCGCGAGATGAAGGATTTAATAATCCGTCTGCGGGACGAAGGCAAGACGATTTTGCTTTGTTCGCATCAACTGGCGGATGTGCAAGACGTCTGCGACCGAGTTGCGATTTTGCACCAAGGCGAATTACGTGAGCTTGGCCGCGTGGACAGCCTGCTGAAGGTTCGCGACGTTACTGAAGTTCACGCCAGAGGTTTGTCAGAAGAGACAAAGCAAAAGATTGCCGAATTGATTAAGAATTCGGGCGGTGAATTGGTCTCGCTGGATAACCCAACGACCACCATGGAAGAGTTGTTCTTGGACATTGTTCGCGACGATCGACCCGGTCAACGACCCGCAGCCCGATAAATTCATTCCGTGAAATCCAACTTTTCGATTTGATCCTTTCCAAATTACGACTGACAAATGCGCATAGAATCTGATCAGATGTATAGCTACTTCGAGTGGCTATTTATGCACTGGGGTTTGCTACACGGGGTGCTTGTTGCTTCGGTGATGGCGGCGCTCGGGTTTTTTGTGTGTTATGTAGTGGCGCTCAAGCAGCACGGGCCCAGCGAGGGTTTTTACGTTGTAACCCGGGTCATCTACGAGTTGATTGCTCGCGACTTGCCCAATACAACGGGTCGCCGTGTCTATGCGTTGGCAAAATTAGCATTCCAAGAGGCTATACGCCGACGGGTCTTGGTTGTCATGGCCGTGTTTATTGTTGGGTTAATGTTTGGCGGTTGGTTTCTCGATCCAGGTACCGATAACGTCGCTCGACTGTATATCAGCTTTGTGATGACTGGCACCAGCTACTTGGTGCTACTGCTGGGATTGTTTCTTAGTTGCTTTAGTTTGCCAACGGATATCAAGAACAAGACGATTCACACGATTGCTACAAAGCCGGTCCGTAGCACGGAAATTGTGCTTGGCCGAATTTTGGGTTTTACGGCTGTCGGGACGATGCTCCTGGTAGCGATGGGTATTTTAAGTTACGTCTTCGTGATTCGTGGAAGCGATCACCGCCACGTGATTGATGAAGTGGCCGCCGATGGAACTGGCAAGACCTCCTACGATGCGCGTCACGAACATCTTTTCGAGATGAACTTGGATGGCGGCGAATCGGCATTAGGGGTCGCACGCGAACAAAAGAGCCACAAGCATACGGTGAATTCGACAGTCAAAGACGAAAAGACCGAGTATGTAGTAGGCCCACCTGAAGGGCTTCTGGCAGCGCGCATCCCTGTTTTCGGCAAATTTCGATTTACAAATCGTCAGGGGGATGATGAC
>JANNNN010000541.1:0-3428 GCA_031398555.1 Planctomycetia bacterium
AACGCAAGTCGATTCAACATCGCGAATTACGTCCAAGTACTCGCTGGAGACGTCGTCAATCCCAACCCGGCCAACGCTCTCTTTCAAGGTACGACCGCAGGCAATTTGGCGGCAGACAGCCCGTCTGCGCTTCTGAACAAATTGGTCGACAAGTGGTTTTTAGGTACTGACCGTCCGACGTTGACAAACGGATCGTACAGCTATCGCGCTGCTTCAGGTTCGCTCTTCGTCGGTGCGCCAACCTATACGAATGAAAAGCAAGGCATGTTGGGAGACTGCTACTTCATTGCGGCGATAGGCTCGTTGGGCACAAAGAATGCTGATGCCGTGCGGAATATGTTTGTCGATAACGGCGATGGCACCTACACCGTTCGTTTCTATAGCGGATCCTACGGCGCGTATTACAACTCGGACGGAACCATTGCTGAAGGCTTTGCAAACAACGCTGGAGTAGCTGACTATGTCACCGTAGATCGTTTGTTGCCGTCGACCTATAGCGGCTCATTCGCTTACTCGAACTACGGCGCGAGCCTGACCAACTCTAGCAATGTGCTTTGGATTGCACTGGCCGAGAAGGCTTATGCACAATGGAATGCATCCGGAAAATCAGGACGAACACCGGCTAACACGTACGCCAGCATTGAAGGCGGTTGGATGAGCAACGTGAATGCTCAAGTTTTGGGTTATAACTCAACCCGCTACGCTTCATCGAATGCCGCCAATAAAACGGCACTCATCGACGCACTAAGCGGTGGTCGGGCAGTCACGGTAGGAACGACCGGCAACAGCACACAACTGGTCTCGTCGCACGCTTATTCGATCACTGGATACGACGCAGCTGCCGATAAATTCACTTTGTTCAATCCGTGGGGAACGCAACATCCGGCCCCGTTGACATGGGCTCAGTTGCAAGCCAATACAAGCTACTTCGTGGTAGTCAATGCTCAACAAAGTGTACCGATTTTCAGTACTGCTACCGGTGGCATCGCCAGTGTTCGCAGCGAATGGTCTGAGGTTTCGAGCGAGTTGGCTGTTCCTCTCTATGCGTCCAACTTAACAATTGAAGTAGAACTAAACGACGTTACTCCTGAGCAGTTTGCAGAATTTGCATTGGTGCAGGTGGCTGAGACTGAATCTAACTTCAATGAAGCCGTCGATGCAGCCATTGAATTTTCTGTCGCGGAAATTGAGTCGAGCGATTCTGCGCCAGCTCGCGATGTAGTGGATATGTTCTTTGATGTCGATCAACTGGACAACTTGCTGGTCGAATTGCTCAGCTAGCTAGGACAGGTTTCCAAACTCTTGTATCGCACGGGACAATGGTCCCATGCTACGAAAAAAGCCTTCGTAATTCATTTGAATCGCGAAGGCTTTGTTGTTCCCTGGCACCGGAGCGAAGTGGAATCCACATCGCTCCGGTGCGCAGACGTAAGCTCTGTCGTGAAGCGCGGACAAACTACGATTGACCCAGAAACCGCAATCTACCCACAAAGTGCTCCGACCCAGGAGGGAGGCCAGCTATGCTTTCCCGCAAAATCATAGCTTACGACAGAACTCCAAATGATCGACATCCAGTCTCAGCGCGAGCCTTCGCGTCCTCCGTGACGCACGCAACAATCAACTCCACAAACCGCGGTAATGCTTGAGCGCACTTAGCCGTGAAAAGGGTCATCAACGGCGAGTGAATTCTTGCCTACTTTGCGGCTGGCTGGTCAGAGTTTTTTCTGCAACCTGCTCGCGTAGTGGAAGAAATACTGGAATCAGAAGCCCGAGGTCAATGGGAAAAAAAGGGAGTTGGCGAGGTAGGCGGAAAAATTCCCAAGATCGGTGCAATGGGCCGATAATTTTTGGATTCCAGCGCTGACTTAGCCGCAATCTCATCGCTGCACAGTTCGTCGTTGGCATCCAGCCAAGGCATCGAGCCACAACCGCTCAACAAAATCGCACCCGCCTCGGTGTTCTTTACCGCCCAGCGAATCGCGGCTTGACGATTGGCGATGACTTCAACCCGGCCAGGACAGCGGAACCCGCCCAGTACATCCATAATGACCGACTGAGCATTCGCAGCCGAGCAACCCGATGCACTCAAAACAACTCGCGACGCCGCGAGGTCAAGCACTTCACCCAATCGTCCACGCCACTGCGGATGCAAGCGGCTGCTCACATCAACAACGGCTGTGGTGGGACCAAGCTGATGCTTTTGCAATGCGTGCAGAGCTATTGCAACGCGATCAGGCGTTTCACCGGCATCGATATATAGCGGCACATCGACCGACTGAGCAACTCGTTGCATCCGACCTGGAATCGATTGCAACGACTCAACTCCAGCAATCGCCTCAGCGACCGGAAGATCGAACATCCAACCAGCCGCTACGCCGGCCAGCGCCGCCCGAGCGATATGATCGCCTGGCATTTTTAACGTTAAGGGCATGACCATGTTTCCAACCACAGTCAACAACTGCTGTTCACCGCCAGCTCGCGATAGTCGCTTTGCCCGAACGTTTTGGCTTGCATCAAGTCCATATCCCACCGCCGGCAGAGAGGACTTGCCAGCCCAACGTGTGGCATAAGCATCATCGGCGTTGTAAAGCAACATGCCGTGCGACTTCATTTGATTAATCACTTCGTCCAATGAACGCTGCGAGTTCTTGAGGCTCTGCGAGCCTCGCAGTTGTGATGGTCGCATGCCGGTCACAACTAACAAATCGAACTCGACGCCCGATGTAACATGGTTTTGCAACATCGAAGGGGTCAGTTCGATCACTGCCGCTGGCGCGCCCGCTAGATCAGCTTGCTTAAGCCACTTGGCTAGTTTCTGAGTCGCTGGTGGACGCACCGCGGTGCGATCGCAACTGGTCGAATCGCTCGCACCTAATGAAGTGTAGTAAGCTACCTGACCACCGAGTTTCTTAAGCATAGCCGACAAGAACAAGGATGTGGTGGTCTTGCCATGTGTCCCAACAACTCCGATTGTCAACATCCGCTGCGAGGGGCTACCGGCTAGCGCCTGGCAAATTTTTCCGTAAGCAATAGGAGTGCTTTCGACCAAGCACTGTGGCACAGAAACTGGCATCAGACGCTCTGCGACCACTGCCGAAGCCCCGCGTCGAACCGCATCTTCAACATCGTCGTGACCGTCATTCGATGGTCCTTGCAAGGGAACATAGATATCGCCAACACGGCATTGATCGACTTTGTGAACGCAACGACGCGCACGAATGTCGTCGGCCCCAACAAAGACAGCTTCACGCAACAGACTGCGAAGACTGACGGTTGAACATGCTCCACCAGGAGTAGACGTAGACATTGGCGGCCTCCTTGCCACTTTTGCTAGCTATACGATCATCAATTCGTTTAATATTCACTTGAGTTCGGTTCCATGAACTCAAGATCTATAACGTGTCCTGAAATGGTACCTAGCGTCAAGA
>JANNNN010000553.1:0-13738 GCA_031398555.1 Planctomycetia bacterium
GGCTCATCCACTTGCCGGTCCCCTTCGCGCCCGCCGAGTCCACGATCTGATCGACCAAGTAACCAGACTTGCCTGGCTGGTCGTCCTTGGCGCTAAAAATGTCGCGAGTGATCTCGATCAAGTAACTTTGCAGTTCGCCACGGTTCCACTCAGCGAACACATCGTACAGCTCGTCGTTCGTCAGTCCGGCGATGTCCTTCAAGATCTGGTAGGCTTCGCAGATCAACTGCATATCGCCATATTCGATTCCGTTGTGGACCATCTTTACGTAGTGACCCGCACCGCGAGCGCCGACCCACTCGCAACAGGGGATATCTTCTTTAGGCCCGACCTTCGCAGAAATCGCTTGGAAGATCGGCTTGATCAGCGGCCAAGCTGCTTGGCTGCCACCGGGCATCAGGCTCGGACCTTTGAGAGCTCCCTCTTCGCCGCCGGAAACACCCGTACCGACGTACAGCAAACCTTTGCTCTCGATGTAGTCGGTTCGACGTTCGGTGTTCGTGTAGTACTCATTGCCACCGTCGATGATCACATCCCCTGGCTCGAGAAACGGCAGCAATTGTTCGATCAATTCATCGACCGCTGGACCGGCTTTCACGAGCATCATGACCAGTCGCGGTTTGCGGAGCGACGCAACCAATTGCTGAATCGAGTGACAGCCGACGAATTTTTTCCCTTTCGCGCGACCGTTGATCAGAGTGTCCACTTTGTCCGTGGTGCGGTTATAAACAGCAATGCGAAATCCGCGGCTCTCAACGTTCAGAGCCAGGTTCTCGCCCATCACCGCCAGACCAATCAACCCGAAATCACATAGTTCGCTCATCGCAATCGCATTCTCTTGTTGGACTTAAGTTAAGTTTGTATTTCCGTAGCATAGGCTTCCAGCCTGTGAAGCGAAGCTTAACCTACAAATCTTGTCGATTATTTTGCTTATCTGCGAGCCGAATCACTGGTGCACTAGCTTGGCGGAAATTTTTGCCAGCCAAAAGTTTAGGTGAACGGCACTCGTTTGAAACGGGGCCTTATCCCCCGCCGACCGAATTTATCCCGTTTTTGCTCGCATCTTCCCGCCAAACCAAAGCTTGCGAACCCATCCCGGGTCGGATTGCCAGCATTGGACGCTCCCGCGAAATTACCTAAAAATGTTAAGCAACATACTTCACGCATTCGATACAAGCCTTACTCTCGGCCTTGACGGTCGGGAGTTTGGACATTAGAAACAGCATCACAAAGGCGTCGTAGCCAAGTGGCTAAGGCAGTGGATTGCAAATCCGCGATGCGGCGGTTCGACTCCGCCCGACGCCTCTTTTAGACAACTGCGATTCATTGAAAAAACGCACTCTTGGATTTTCCGAGAGTGCGTTTTTTTGTACGTAAATTTTGGCTCGGCGGGTGTGGCACTGTCGAGTAAGTGTGCCACTGGCTACGCCAGTGCAAACGAAGGTGATATTTCTAAACGAGATTTGTCGACCGAATTGAGTTAGCACAGACGGATAGCCGCCGAAGTAATACGGGCGGAAGCTGCACAGTCCAACCACTAAGCTTTTTGCGGCGCCTTCTCCGTGCCCTACCTCACCCGTCATTGGTGCCGTCCAACTTCGGCTGCATTTGGGTTGTGCTTATCTTGCTGGGCCGACTACTTTAGTCATAGTCACACCCTTGATTCACACTGGCAAAGCCAGTGGCACACCATGTCAATTCACCCGCCACTTAACGCCGATTACCGACTTTGTACTGCTTGACAGTAACACGATCTGGGAAAGTATACTGAGCAAGTTCGGAAGGTAGCACGGCAGCGATCTTTGCCAACTTAGGCTTGGATTCCGCAAAGACTTCGATTGCAGTCTGCAGTGAGCAGGAGAATAACCCGTAACACGGTTGCTGCTTTTCATCTTGCGTGTAGTAGACATCCCGCACTCGAAATTCTTCAAGTTTCGAGCAAATGTCAAATTCGAGCTTTCCCGCGTTGGCTATCGCTCGCACAACTTGCAGCTTGCGCCAATCTGAGGCCCCACCGTAAGCCAGCTCATTCAGTTGGGGAACGCGTTTGTCAGCATTGGAGGCTGATCCAATCTTAATCATCGAAACAGAGAGTGAGCCTGCCAGATAGATGTCGCCTAGTCCGTGGTGACGTCTGATTTCTGCAATACTCCGTTGTCCTGCTGGTTCGCACTCCATGCAGTGGCCAGCCCGAGTCACAAACTTGTGCCCAGAATCAGGCACGCTGCACGCGACAGCGTTGTAACCGAACAGTTTTTCCTCGGCCACCATTTCGTCAAAGCACAGTTCTAGTGCTTGACCGCCAAGATCATAGACTTGGCTCATCGGAATCTTGTGGCGTTCAAGGAAGCGAATTTCGTCCGGTTTCATTTCATCAAACATAGCTACTTTTCGTAAATTAGTCGTGTTTTAAAAGTATTAAAGCTGCGCAGCTGTGTTAATGTGTCGCAAATTAGCGAAACGGGAGAGACAGCGGGCGATTATGCTATCAACAATTTCAGTCGATCGAAGCCTCATCAATTACTGATGGACCAGACAGGTCTTCGAAATACAAAAGCTCCGACTCGGTGATAAAGTAGCGTATTGCAGCGATTTCCGCATCTGCAAATGCCGATTGGACCGGTTTCCGTTAACCCGATATCCGCTCTATCTTATCAGTACCATCCCTTCCTGATTTCATTTATCCAAGTTTTTCACCAAACTACTGCGCATGCTTAACGCGAGCAACGCAGTCTAACTTTCGGCATAGGGGTGACAGTTTCAATGGGCTGCGGTAGGCTGTTGAATTGCGAGGTTTTTGGCTTCGTGTTGTCCGTCAGTAAGTTTGGAACGAGTCCATTATGCCCACCATTCGGCAGTTGCCGCCAGGCCTCGTGAATAAGATCGCTGCCGGCGAAGTGATTGAACGCCCGGCGAGTGTGGTGAAGGAACTGCTGGAAAACAGCATCGATGCAGGGGCTACGGACATCGAAATAGCGATCGAAAGTGGCGGATTGGATCTGATTCGCATCGCGGATAACGGGTGTGGGATCGATGCCGATCAAGTTTCCTTGGCCGTTGCAAGTCACGCGACCAGCAAACTAACGACTGCCGACGATCTGTTCGATGTACATACATTGGGGTTTCGCGGCGAAGCGTTAGCGTCGATCGCTGAGATCAGTCACCTGACATTGCGGACACGTACCGCTGAGAGCGAATCAGGGGTCGAATTGACCGTCAAAGGGGGCGAGGCCGAGCCTCTGCAACCGGTGGGCTGTCCCGTCGGCACAACCATCGAAGTACGGCATCTCTTTTTCAATACACCCGTCCGTCGCAAATTCCTCCGCACTCCACAAACGGAAGCTGGCCATGTTACCGAAGCGTTTACTCGTATAGCGCTGGCGTTTCCCAATGTAAGTATGCGGTTGCTGAGTGGTTCGCGGACGACTTTTGAACTCCCCGCGACCGATTCATGGGCTGATCGTATCCGAGCATTCTTTGGCGACGAAGTGGCACAAGCGTTGATTCCCGTTGACAGTCGTCACGAGCAGACTCGGTTGACTGGATTTGTCACGGATCCGTCGGTCAGTCGCGCGAACGTTAGGATGCAATATTTGTTTCTGAATGGACGTCATATTCGCGACCGCTCTTTGCAGCACGCACTCGGCGAAGCTTATCGTGGGCTGCTGATGGTCGGGCGGTTTCCAGTCTGTTTTCTACACCTGGAAATGCCTGCACAGATGGTTGACGTCAACGTTCATCCGACGAAATTGGAGGTTCGTTTTCAAGAAGGCGGCAAGGTCTACAGCCAACTGCTTCAGACACTTCGTCACCAATTCCTGACAACGGACCTGACGGCTCGAGTGCGGACATCCCATTTTGCTGCCCCCTCAAATACCGGTTCTTTGGCACCGCCGCAACCCTTCGCGAGCGCATCGAGCGATGATCGCTGGAACGACTACTCAGCTCGGATGACTAATGTCGGCCCAACCACCACTCCGCTGGAACCAAGTGGCCCGGCAAGATTGAATCTAGCGGGTATGGGAGCCGCTGAATTTCGACCCTTTCCTGAGACACGGTCACCACTGGGCGTAGCAGTGAGCAATTACGCGGCGGCTAGTCGCAATCCAAATGGGATGCCCACAGAATTGCCGCCCGGTGCTGAACACTGGTCAGCTCCACCGTCGAGCGATTCGTTAACTGGCGAGCTGATTGGAGACGCTGAACTTAGCAGTAACTCCGAATTGAATCCAGCGAATTCGGCGATACAACATACTCACTCGCAGCATCAGCTGCCCAGTTCCAGTCACCTCGGATTCCAAATTCACAATCGCTATTTAGTGACGCAAGACGAGCATGGAATGGTGTTGGTCGATCAGCACGCCCTGCACGAGAGAATTCTTTACGAACAACTGCGTAAGAAGACCGAATCGAGAACGCTCGAAAGTCAGCAGTTACTGGTGCCAGAACCGCTTGACCTGACGCCAGCTGAAGCGGCCGCCGCCCTCGATTCCCGCGAGCTGCTTTCGAAAATCGGGATCGAAATCGAACCTTTTGGCGGCGATACTGTGTTGATGACCAGCTACCCAGCTATGCTCGCCAATATGCGCCCCGCAGAATTGCTCCGTCAAGTGCTCGAGCCGCTAATGTCTGGGGGAAAGGAACCCAGTGCTCGCGATCTCCTTGATGAGCTGCTAAACATGATCGCTTGCAAAGCGGCTATCAAAGCGGGCGACAAATTATCGCCTGAAGAGATCACGTCGCTGTTGGAGCAGCGCTACGATTACCAAGACACACATCACTGTCCCCATGGTCGACCTACCGCGCTGTACTTCAGCCGCGAGCAGTTGGACAAGATGTTCAAGCGGACTTAATGACGCGTGTTTGCGGAGATCGGTCTGATCGGTCTGATCTGCCGGATCGGTCTGATCTGATTGATCCGACCGATCTTAATGAAAAATCCGAAACTCAGTCAGCGGCGGTTGGAACGACCCAGACTTTCATGTCGGTTTCGATTTCTTGGTGCAGGTGAACTTTAACGGTGTACAGTCCAAGTTCCTTAAGCGGTCCTTGCAGGCGAACCTGATCTTCGGTGATGGCGATATCGATGGCCTTGAGGGCGGCAACGATTTCAGGCGCACCGACGCTACCGTACAAATGGCCTTCATCGTTGGCGTTGGCTTCGATAGTAATCGACTGTTGAGCGATCTTATCGGCCAGCGATTGCAGTCCACCGAGGCGTTGCTTCTCGATCTCTTTGAGCTTGGTCTTGTGCTTGTCGACCATTCGCTTGTGGTGATCATTGGCGATGATCGCAAGACCTTGAGGCAGCAAATAATTGTTCGCAAATCCAGGTTTGACTTCGACCACATCGCCCTGTCGACCGAGATGGTCGACGTTTTGAATCAACAGCAATTGGATGCCGCCATTCGGGCCTTTGGGTAATCGCTTGAACGCCTTAACTTTCGTTACCATCTTCAACTCACTTCTTCATTGATCCGACATGAATTCACGGAACTCACATCGAGAGCACCGCGCTTGCTTATAAACTAAAACGGTATGTCATCGCCACTGTACCCGCCGCCATGGCCTGATTCAGAATCGATCGTGGCAGAGCGCGCTTTGGCATATTCTTCTCGTACTGAAGCCGCTCCGGGAGTTCGGGGGGCTCCGCCACCTTCTGTCCGCGAACCAATCATTTGCATTCGGTCACAGACAACTCGCAATTTGTAATTCTTCTGTCCATCTTTTTCCCAAGTATCAAGTTTCAGTCGACCTTCGATGAACACTGGAGAGCCTTTGCTCAGGTATTCAGCGGCAACTTCTGCAGTGCGTCCCCAAAAGGTGACATCCACAAAGGTAGTTTCGTCAATCCACTCGCCATTTTGGCCTTTTCGACGATCATGAACTGCCAAACCAACTTCGGTGACCGGAGTTCCGGCCGGCGTGTATCGCAGCACGATGTCGCGGGTCAAATTTCCCATAAGAATGACGCGATTGTAACTTGCCATAGTAGGGTCTCCGTAAACGAACTTCGAAGTGGGCAACGTGATTTAGGCCACTAGCCTAGCCAATTTGGGCGGTCCAGGCAACAGGATGGCTAACGACGTGCCATTCGATTATTCGTCGATTTCGATTTCCTCATCGTCGTCAAGGTCAAGTCCGCCGCCGACTGTAACAGCTTCGGCAACGCGAGATTCGGTAACTTTTCCAAGAGCGTGAGCAACAAGGGTTTCGACCAATCGAGGATCGACGGTCGTTACCAGGAACCGAATGATGTTTTCGTCGAGCTGGCAGGCTCGATTGAACTCGGTCATGCGGTTGGTTTCCATGTTGAAGTAAGTGATCCAATAGGTTCCCTTACCTTGCCCGTTGATTGGGTAAGCAAGTTTGCGCTCTTCCCAAAGTCGACTAGCGAGAATCTCGCCCCCGAGGCTTTCGATGAGCTGCTGTAGTGTTCCAGCCACGCCACCTGGGTCGCGATTGTATTTATTGCTGTCGAAAATCAAAAAACAGTCGTAGCACTGAGTAGCCAAAATCCAAACTCCCGTCGAAATTCACTAATTCGCTATAGTTGGGTCGTCATTAACTAGCCGTCTCCACTGGGCGGACCCAAATGTTTTCGATTAGTTGAACTTGTTCATACAAAAGGCAATTCCTTGAGTCGCCCAACTGAGCACTGCGTCAGTTGCATCAGCGACCGCCTTGTTTACCGTCGGTCGCTCGTCCTCGCGAAATCGCCCTAAAACGTAGTCAGCTGCATCCCACTGCGGAGGTGTCGGATCGATTCCAATCCTTAACCTCGGTACAGTTTGCCCACCGAAAACTCGCAATATGTCATTCAAACCCTTTTGCCCACCAGCGGAGCCCGATGCACGAAATCGAAGCTTCCCCAACGGGAGGCTCAGGTCATCGCAAACCACCAGCACATCCTGCTCATGGTTCACTTTGTAAAAATTGGCCATTGGTTGTACACAACGACCACTGCAATTCATAAACGTTAGAGGCCAGACTAGTAGTAGACTGACCCCATTCACTGTGGCAGTCGAAAACTGCCCTTCGTATTTCGCTCTGGGTGTACTTGCTCCCAGTTTGGTTTGAAGTTTTCCGAGAACTTCGAAGCCGATGTTATGCCTTGTACCATCGTACTTGGCACCAGGATTTCCCAAGCCCACCACCATCTTTGGTCCCAAACCCTGGTCGCTCAACGTTTAGCTCCCAATGGGCCTGCAAACCAAGTGCTTGTACCCAAGCCGAATTGTTATTTATCCTTAGCCGCATCGTCCTTAGCTTTTTTGACTACCTCTGGCTCGGCAATCGCTACTGGTTCATCGGCCATCGCGTGCGGTTTCGCAACTTGAACAACCACCACTCCGCCCTGGGTTACCATGGACGCACCTTCAGGCAGCTTCACTTCATTTGCATGAATGCTTTGTCCTAGGTGCAAGCCACCGACGGGAACAATCAAATGCTCTGGAATCTCCGACGCTGGGCAATTGATAGTCAATTCGTGGGTAATAAAGTTCAGCTGGCCACCTTCGCTCAGGCCAGGAGCTTCGCCGTGCAATTCTACCGACAAAGTCACTTCAACCGTTTCGCTTTGGGAAACACGGTTAAGGTCGATGTGTAGAATTTCAACTCCGAAAGTGTCCCACTGGACTTCGCGGAGGAGGGCAGTATCGTTGATGTCGCCGGTCAGCGAGAGGATCTTGCTGCCATGGCGGATGACGAGCCCCAGCGCGTCTTTTCGAACGCTAAGGTTAACGTTTCCCTCGCCATGTCCGTACAAAACAGCAGGAACTAGGCCCTGGCTACGCAGTTTTTTTAACTGGAGTGAACCGACTAGTTCACGCTTCTTGACTTCGATAGTTTCACTCATGGACTGTTCCGATCGCCAACCTGAAAAAGGGGCTAAGCGAATGATCTCGTGATGGGACGGTTGCCAACGAACCTAGTGGCTGCGGTTCCCGTCTGGATTTTCTAAACGGGCAAGTATCTCAAAATGGCGAGTTCTTTCAAGAGCAACTGTCTATTCAAGCCAAGAGAAATTCGGCGATACTACTCGAAATCGCGTTTTTATTGGCTTTCGCAGCTCCATTCCGAAAGAATCGGGCCGGATTTTGTTCCAATTGACAGCATCGGCTTGTAGTTATGGAGCCATTAAAGTAGCTTTGCGACACTGCTGCCGCATTCTGACGCAGTCTATCGCACGCTCTAATTCAAGATTGAAGTCGCTGGTAATGGCCAAGAAAAGCACCTCCATGCAGTACATCGAGCCCATCGGGGCCCGGGTTCTCGTTCGCAAGGATGAGCCGAAGCGAGAGACAAAAGGAGGTATCGCTTTGCCCGATGCTGCCGAAATCCCCACTATCACGGGGCGAATCGTGACCATCAGTCGTCAAGTCGCTCACGATGTAGACATGCCGCTGCGACAATACGATAAGATTCTCTTTCATCCCAAGAACGCCATTCCAGTTGACTTCGAGCCCGACAATCAACTGTTCGTTATCCCAGTCGAAGATGTCGTCGCCGTTTTTCGCTCTGAGGCTCCCCCTGAGGACTCCCACTGAGAAATAGTGGCCTAAGCGTCATTCACCAGCGGTCATTCACCAGCGGTCATTCACCAGCGACTGGGCAGACATCGACTGAGACTTCTAAGCGGTGTTCGCCGCCCCCGAGGAAGACGCCGCGGATGGGGGTGACGTCGGTGTAGTCGCGACCCCAAGCGATCGGGATGTGGTTGTTATTGGTTAAGCAGTCGTTGGTGGGATCAAAGTCGACCCAGCCAAGCTCTTGACCGCAGTAAAGTGATACCCAGGCGTGCGACTGGTCGTTGCCGATGAGCCGAGGTTTGCCCGGCGGGGGCGTGGTCCGCAAATAACCGCTAACGTATCGCGCGCACAGGCCAAGCGATCTTAAGCAAGCGATCTGCACGTGGGAAAAGTCTTGACAAACTCCCTTGCGCAGTCCGAAAGCAACCGAGGTGGGCGTATCGACCGTCGTGGCTTTGGTATCGTATTTGAAATCTGCATGAATCCTCGCCGTTAAATCGCGGGCAGCCTCTAAAATGTTGCGTTCTGGCGTGAATGAGGGTGCCGCGTACTTGGCATAGTCCGGAGCGGCCCGAATTCGTGGAGAATTGAAGGCGAAACGGCATGCGTCCAACCAGCGCGGGTCCGATTGGCTGGCAATCTGTTGACGGATATCGTTCCAAGTCGGTGCGGAACCTTGAATCACTCTCGAAGTGACTCGTACACGACCGGTCGATGACACAGTCAGTTGACGATGACTGTCTTCGATCGAAAATGCGTGGATCAAATTCCCAAAGTAGTCTTCATGTCGATTCAGTATCGGTGGTGTGGGACGGATCTGCAGGCGATGACTTACAACCTCCGTCAGCGCATCACTCCGGGGTGTGAGCATTACTAAATTGTGGCAAATGCGGACCGGCGAAGAGTAGTGATAGTTGGTTGTGTGTTGAATGCGGTAGGTCAATCTTTCCATGACTTCTCCATATTCGTTGAACCAAAGTGGCGTTGCTGGCCCGCATGAATGAGAAAGCGGCTAGAAACGGCGTCGGAAAGTTTGGGTAGCTGTTCACAGACGCGGGCCAACAGTTTTTGCAGTCCGCTGCGTTCGCCTTTGCCGTCGATTTGCGCTAACTCAAAAACATCTGCCAGTCTAACGGCATTGTGAATCGCCAGTGCGACCCGTTGCTCGGATGCCAAACCAGCTTGCACATCATCGCGCGGCAAGCGGTCGACATGGTTGGCAATGGTGGCCATTTGATGAACGAGTGAACGCGGGTTGGTATCGTCTGTAATCAATAGGTCCAAAACGATCGGCACTTGCAAGCTCGCCAAATAGCGCGAGCGGTAGGTCATGATACTGTCATGGATAATCAACAGCGATTCCAGGGCACTGGTCTCATCGCGGCTAGTGGGTTTGTGAGGCAAAAGGTTGCGAACGGTTAACGCAATTTGTAGCGAACGTTCGATGCGCCGACCGAAGTCAAGGAACCGCCAGCCTTGGGTGCGTGTCATGCTTTCACTGGCCAAACCAGCGAACGCGACAAGCAGCGTCACTGAGTTATCAAGAACTCGAACCACATCGTAGGCCGTTACATCGCTGGCATTCACATCCACGCGTGACATTTCTTCCAGCTTCATGATGACGCGAAGACTATCGAGGGCAATTCGATCGCGGACCATCGTACCCACACGAGCGGCTTCGATGAGTGTGGATCGCAACGAGCCTACCAAGGTGGGGTCAAAGAGCGATTTCGAAAGCCGCACATCGACTCCGGCGAATTCATTTGTTTTAGGGACGTCACTGGCTCGAAGAAAGCCTGACTCAATGCATGTTGCCAGCAACGCTTCGGAACTGGGCGAAATCTCTTCGTTGGTGAGGGCTTGTAAAGTTGTCCGGGCCAGTCGAGCTTGCTGTTCGGCGCGTTCGACGTATCGCCCCAGCCAGAAAAGGTTGTCCGCGGCTCGGCTGGGCAACTCTGCACCGCTTCGCTTCAGTTGCACGTCAGAAGACATCAAACTCAACAGCGAGACTTTTTCGACCGGCGTATCGGACAGAACCCACACATCTTGGCTTTGCTCTCCGCTCGTCATGTTGTGTTCAAGAAGAGCTTCATTCTCAGTCACGCGTGCCAATCCTCCAGGCAAGGCCTCATAGCCATCTTGCTTAGCAACCATGAATGCTCGCATGGCCAGCGCCCACGGTTTCAGCTTTCCTTGTTGCCAAACCGGAGCCGTTGAACGTGTCACACGCTCTTGAGCCACGAACGACGCCGGGGAGGCATTGATCTGATCGACCAATTTCTGCCGTTCGATTTTGGACATCAATTCCGTCTGCAATGGCGGTTCATCAGCCACGCGATAGGCGGGACGTACTAGCAAGTTGTCGAGATTCGCCAAAACGTAACGCCGAGATTCATCGGCGCCGCACCACCAGGTTGCAATGGACGGCATGATCAGATCTTGACCAAGTAAGCTTCGACAGATCGATGGCAGGAAAGCCAACATGATAGGCGATTCAACGATTGCGCTACCAAGTGAATTAGCAACGGCGACGCGCCCTGACCGAATCACTTCAAGCAAGCCTGAAACACCGCCTTCCCCATCGGCAGCCAATTCGACTGGATCGGCCGTGTGATCTTCAACGCGTCGGTAAAGCACTTCGACAGGTAACAATCCACCAAGCGTCTTCAGTGTTACTCGGTTATCGCGGACGGCTAAGTCGCCACCTTCAACTAAGGTGTAACCGAGATAGCGAGCGAGGAAGGCGTCTTCGAAGTACGCGCGACTCTTTGGGCCTTTGGTCCATATGACAATGCGAGGGTTCTCGCGATAGCGCTGAGCCAACTCGCGCAGCGTCTCGCGGAATGTCATGAAGAATGGCGCCAGTCGACGTACCTGGCACTGGCGAAAAGCGACCGGCAACATGCGTGACGTGATCAATCGATTCTCAAGTGTGTACCCGAGACCAAAGGGGCTTCGCGAACGTTCGCTGGTTACCAGCCACTGTCCGTTGGGAGCCCGAGCTAAATCGACTGCATACATGTGCAGATGGCGGCGGGGATTCGGCACAAGTGACTGATAAGCCGGATAATAGCGAGGATTGCCGAGCAGGACATCGGGCGGTACGACTCGCTCGCGCAGCAAAGTTTGAGGCCCGAAGAGATCGAGCAGAATCAGATCAGCCAATTGTGCGCGTTGCTCCAGGCCACGGGCCATCTGCTCCCATTCGTGGCTGGAAATGACGAGCGGCACGGGGTCGAGCACCCAGGGTCGCGAAGCATTACCACCCACATCGTGGGGATTAAAAGTGATGCCGTCTTCGGCAATCTGTCGCTGGGCTTGAGTGAGGCGGCGATGCAGCTCTGCAGGCCCGATCGCACCGAAAGAATCAGCGAACGAGCGCCAATGGGGACGCAGAACTCCCGAATTGTCGAAAGCTTCGTCAAACCTTCCGTTTACCGGTTGGTATCCCTTCAGCAGCCAGTGTTTGTTTTGTTCCGTCAAAGTTGCTTCTGTCATTCAGGCAATCAGTCACCTATTCCAGTAGGACGGCGGCTTCTCCTCACTCGCTGCTATTAAAGTCGCTCAGTTTGCTACGTAGGTTCACTTCGCCAAAAAACGTGATTTTCTTTGACAATTTGGAATCTGCGTTCGGCAATCCCCAAAAGGGTGTGTTTCGGAAGCGGCCGACTCTTACTACAGGATATCTCAATCCGGAATAGAATGCACCTGCGGACTTGAAATTGGTTAACTCTCGACGAGCAACATGATGAAGAAAATTCAATTCTGGGGAAATACTGTCAAACTGCTGACGTTCAGCCTGATCATAAACGGTTGGGGATGCGGAACTTCATCGCCACCAGCGGAACTTCAGCCACCGAGGGTGGTCGAAAGCGCACCGGAAGCGGCCGAAGTAACAAAATCCTTCAGTGGATTCGATTCGGCCCTCGATGAGCAATCCGCCCAGGCTCAGAATAAATCAGGGTCGGACAGTCCTTCGCAGACGAATCAGGGATCGGCAAAGCAGTCGAATTCCACGCAGCAAGCGGCCAGGCAGTCTGAAACGCCCTCATCGCCAACTACGAAATCGGCGCCACCGAAACCTGCCGTGCCTGCTCCAACTGCTGAGCAACTCAAACGATGGGCCTTCGCGCCGTTCGAACGACTGGAATTGCTGGCTTGTCGCGATTCTGGCAAAGCGGGTTTGTTAAGCAGTGCAGCGGTCATTGGCGAGGGAAGCCGTTACGCTCTTGCGGGAGGTCGCCTGACCGCCTGGACCCTCGAAACGGACGAACCGATCCACGATTTTTCCGATCCTGCCAACGAGCAGTTAGTCAAATCTTTGGCTGCTTCACCTGACGGAAAATGGCTCGCCTCGGGCGATGACAAAGGGAATCTCCAAATTTGGGATCTACCGGAATGCAAACAACGCATCACGAAGAAGATCTCTTCAAGCGGCATTGACCATTTGTCGATCGCACCCGATTCCATGACAATTGCAACCACCAGCTACAGCGGCGAAGTAACTATTTGGGATGCGCCGCAGTTGACTTTCAAGACGAAGTTCAAAGTGGCTCAACAAGCTTTGCAAGCCATACTCTTCATCGCACCGAAGCGCCTCGCCATCGCCGCTCAAGATGCATCCATTTGGAACACCGAGTCCGGCACGCAGGAGCATTCGCTTACTACCGGCGGATACCATTCAACTTTTGCGCTATCTGCCGATGGGAAACGATTGGCTTACAGCAGCGAAGGCAAAATTGAGTTCTGGAACGTTCCGGAAGGCAAGACCGATGGCGCCCTCGTCGGTAGTTTTAGCGGAAACGATTTGGCAACTTTTTCGTTCGACGGCCAGCTACTAATCACAGCCAGTCAATTTACGATTCAGATTTGGGACATCGCTTCCTCGCAGCTTGTTCAAGTGATTGACACGTTCGGTTGGGGTACGAGCGGGCTGAACTGGTTGCCCAAGTCTTCCTTACTGATGATTACATCGCAAAATGGTCGCGTCCGTTTCTGGGGTAATGCAACGACGGCATCCGTCATGGGTTGGAAACCGTTACACGCGATGCTTGAACTTCCGAGTAAAGATTCCGGTCAATCTGCTTCCCCAACTCAACTGATGCAAGTCGTCGATATCCGAACTCTTCCCAAGCTGCCCGGTGCGACCAAGATCATGCTAAACGACATGATGATCAATTACAGTACCTCCGCCAGAATGGATGAAG
>JANNNN010000556.1:0-4813 GCA_031398555.1 Planctomycetia bacterium
GCCGGCAAAGTGCTTTTGCGCCGTTTCGATTTGACCGCTTTCTAGTAATCGTCTGCCGACCATATCGCGCAGGGGCTGCACTTCTGGTGATTTGAGCAGCATGTACGCCAGAAGACGCCAAGGCAATTGTCCGCGACTGGCCAAATTCGCTGCCGCGCCAGCTCGCAGTTTTTCGAACTGCTCCTGTGTCCAATATGTTTCGCCTTCGCGGCGTTTGGGCATCTTCTTTTTCATTGCCTTTTTGGCTCTGAGCAGCCCGGGGTCTTTGGTGTCCTCGGGAATCGAGTCGTATTTCTGCCGCCACCTGAGCAGTTTGACGTCATCCTCATGCGCGAGTGCATAAACAAAACCTTCGCGATCGAATTGTGGACGACCAGCTCTACCGAAGATTTGCTGGGCAGCGCTGACTTCGATGGGCTTACGTTTGTCGCGAGGTCCTTTGAGAATAGTTGGCAGAACCACCGAGCGTGCCGGCAGATTGATACCTGCCGAAAGAGTCTCCGTGCAAACGCAAAGGCTGAGCAACTTGCGCTGAAAGAAGTCCTCCACCACGCGTCGATACTTAGGCAGCACTCCAGCGTGATGCACCCCGATGCCACGCTGCAACAACTGTTTCAACTTGGGTCCTGCACCTTCGGACCAATCGTGTTTTTCCAATTCATCGCTCAGCGCCGCTTGTTGGAACTTGTCGACAACTTTCTTGCCTTTGAGCAATTCGGCTACCTGCCAGCATTCGTCGCGATTGAAGCAGAAGATCAGCGCCGGTGTGCGCCGCGCGGTCACATCGCCTTCGACCATTTTTTCGACCCACTCGTCCAGCATGAAGTCATCGACCCACTGGAAACTGAGCGGTACTTTGCGGTCAGAGCTTTGGACGAGTTGCAAGTTGCGGTTGCATGTTCGCGTCATCCAACTAGTGAAATCGTAGCTGTTGCCGACTGTCGCGCTTAGCAGCAACGTGCGTACATGGGCAGGCAGCATGCCAAGCGTTAGTTCCCAAACGATGCCGCGTTCTTGATCGTTGAAACTGTGGAACTCGTCCATGACGACAGATGAAACATCGGTGAAGTCAAACGACTCGGGGGTGAGCAACCGGTTGAGCAGAATCTCGGCAACCACCACTAATATCGGAGCCTCCGCGTTGACCTTTCGATTGCCGGTGACCAGCCCGACCATCGATTCGGGAAAGCCCCAGCTGACGACGGATTGCCGGAGCTCGGTAAATTTCTGGTCAGTTAACGCTATCAGTGGCGTGGTGTAGTAGGACTTCTTGCCAGTCCGCAGGGCTTCGTAGATGGCTGCTTCTGCAATCAGAGTCTTACCGGTTCCAGTCGGAGCGCAGACCAGCACCCCTTGCTTGGAAGTGAACCATGCCAGCAACGCTTCTTCTTGGACTGGGTAAGGTGCGAAGGGTAGCCGCTCGAAATACTCGGCTGCCACGGTGTCTCGCGATAGATCAGGTTGGACGCCAGTCATGTCATACCATTATCGGAAAAATTTGCAAAGTTTGTAAGACTGGCATTGTGGCACAAGTTGGGCGGTTACGTCCAGGTAGCTGCAAACTGAATAATACCAATGCCTTGCGACAATCTTCGATTTGTTCTGCGGTAATGGCTCACCGTTTGCAATACTGGCCGGTACAACGCTAAGCTAAACTGTTGCAAAACAATTATTCAAGGAGGATTGAAAAATGGCGAGGCGATCACGGCGAAAACAGACATCAGTTCTTAGGACTCTATTTGTTGAACTGAGTGCGCTTGCGGGCATCTTCGGCATTGCTCAGCCCACGGTACGAAACAATTTGTGGCAAATGGTGCAGCCTACCGCGGTCAAATCGCGCTTCGAGCAGTCTCCACAAGCGAAGGTATCAGAGAGGAACGAGCAATCCGTCCCACAGCCAATCGTTTGGCAGCCAGAACCCTTTGTTCCAAGCTATGTGCCACAGTCTCTTCAGCAGCAATTCTACCCGCCGCAGGCCAGCCAACCTACTTACCCTTCGGCTTATACCGCTCAAGCCGTGATGCCCCGCGATGCTAGGAGTCAAACAGGGTGGAGCCCATCCGGTTATAATCCGATGGGCGCTTATCAGTGATTGCTTCTCACGACGAGAAGGTGTCCACCCAAATCCCAAAGGTTCGTTAGAATGTGCTTCATAGCGATTCGAATACAGTCGCCACGAAGTCTCTCAGAACAGAAAGTGGACTCATGCAAAAGGTAAAGCTCTTCAAAAGTATCGAGAGCGAACTGAACAACATGGAGAAAGAGATCAATGATTGGGTCAAGACTTCGGGAGCGAGATTGATCTCAGTGACGGGTAATATTGCTCCTCAAACGGGCAGTGGTGCTGGCGCACCGTTAGGCTCGTTTAGTGCGTCGGACGTGCTGGTCATCATTATGTATGAGGACGGCAATGCCCGCTGAGAGTGAGTGTCGAGTTCTTATGTTAGGGGCGCATCCTGACGATGCTGAAGTTGCCGCCGGAGGTTTGTTAGTCCGTCACAGACAACTTGGTTCCGTCGTACGCCTAGTTTCCGTTACCGATGGTCGCAGCGGACACCAGCATACGCCGCCGGACGAATTGGTTCGCATTCGACGCGAAGAGGCTCGCAGATCCGGCGAGTTGATTGGTGCTGAGTATTTGACATGGAATTTCCCAGACGGGGCATTGCAGGCCAACTTGGAAGTTCGCTCAGCAATCATTCGCGAGATTCGGTCGTTCAAACCTGACTTAGTTCTTACGCATCGACCCAACGACTACCATCCGGATCATCGTGCGGTTGGACAAGCGGTGCAAGATGCATCCTATCTGGTTACGGTGCCGCACATCTGTCCCGATGTACCGGCTCTTCGATCTGATCCGGTGGTTGCTTATGTAAGCGACTTGTTTACTCGGCCAAATTCGCTTCGCGCGAATATTGTTGTGGATATTGCCGCTGAATTTGAAACGGTGGTGCGGATGGCGGCTTGTCATCGTTCGCAGTTCTTTGAATGGCTGCCCTACCATGATGGCAAATTGCAAGAAGTGCCTGAATCGGACGCAGCGAAGCTCGAATGGCTAAATGGCTGGTTGACTCAATTTGTGCAGCTCCGCTGGAAGCATTTCCAAGGTGAAGTAAGCCCACGCTTGCTGAGTTCATCGAGCACTCCGCTGATCGAAGTCTACGAGATCAGCGAGTACGCTGGCAAACTTAGTCAACAAGTACGTGCGAAGCTTTTCCCTGGAAGCGCTTAAAGCGGGGTGAAGCTTCGTAGGGTGTGTGCAGTGATCGCCCTCTCTATCGCTGTTTGTTGGAATGAGGCAGGACGGTATTAACAGTTTCGTGCCGAAGCAACGAAGCGACCACGGAACACACCGTATGGGGAAGGTGTGTTACGCGGTTTAAACGCGTGACGCTCAAGTCAATCGCTTTGTGGCGATATGCGGTATTTGAAGAGATGAAGCGGCCCAAACCGCTTCACACACCCTACGCAGAACTCGCCAATAGCGGCGGCATTGGGCAATCGAGCAAGTCCGGAATGCCTCTAGCCGACCTTGATCTTTAGCTCTCGCGTGAGTTAACTCGGCGAGCGCCATTCGCAAGGCTGGCAGATTGGATTGATCGCGTGATTGCAGCGTGATCCTCAGCTTGGGAAGCGGAGTTGCTTCAGAAGCGGGCTTGGACGGAAGTCGTGCCCGCATCATCGCCGATGGTCAAGCTTACGGGTACGGGATTTCGAACGCCAGTCAAATTGGCGCCGCTGGCTGTGACGCTGACCGAGTAGGTCGACCCCGTAACGGTCAGTATCCGCCAAAAAAATCCATTGCGTGCTGAATCGCACGTTTTACGAATCGCACTGAGCGTATCAAACTGCGAATATAGCAAGGTTCCCGTTTCCATGTTCCAAACTCAATACACAGGGTACGTCCCCGGCTCCCACACCGGCGGTAGATGGGAAGTCGTTCAAGCCACGTCATTTCTTGACGGTCCATTGCCTTTTTAAACTCGTGTTGGCATCCTGCAAAGAACAAGTCCCCGGGATAACCGGGGACTTTTCTTCGATTTCGTACAGATTAATACGCCTACAGCGCCGCTACTTAAAGTCCACGGAGATCAAGCAATTTCTTGATCGCCGCTATTTTTTTGAGTTGATCGGCAAGTGAACCACGCTTGTCTAATGCTTTAACTAAATCGCAGAGAAGATTCCCTAGCAGTTTACCTGAGCCTCGCTCGGCATAAACATCCAAGCAGATATCGCTCGTTTCAACTTGCAAACCCAAGAGGTCCAACTGCAGAGCATTAAGTTCTAGGTTGAGGATGTCACAGCGACGTCCGCGGCCACCAGCATTATTTCCTTTCGAATCGGTTTGTTGTGCTGCAACGCCACTCATTACCACTGAGTCGAACACCCCATTAAGCACTCCTTTAATCGTGTTGGTAAAGAGAGCAAGCTCTGCTCCCGTGAGTTCTGAGAGGATGTCGCTCAGGCCCTGCCCGTCGTCCAACAGTCCCGCAACCGCGCAAAGGAGATTTCCGAGGAGTTGCCCGTCGCCTGCGACTGCCATGATGTCTACTAATACAGGCCCGTTTGCGCAGTCATCGAGTTCAACTACAAGCCCAAGCAGATCTAAATCAAGGGGCCCAACGGCTAGATTAAGAATAGGACAAGCGTCGTCCGTTCCCGGGCTTCCACCGACCGTAATGGGGATTTCAACCAGCCGAGTTACCGTTCGGCCTACAATGTCCAAGGTAACAGTTGCATTAGCAACCAGTTCTCCGTCGTTTTCATTCACGGAATTGACGAAGATATCAACCACCCGCGCGCTAGGCGGGGT
>JANNNN010000569.1:0-3179 GCA_031398555.1 Planctomycetia bacterium
AGCAGTAACACGATCTGGGGCCCCGCGCGGCAATCGCAGCACCGTTGGAACTGCCAGCGAAACGCTCGACTACCTACGCATTCTGTTCTCAAAGATTGCGGTCCTGCACTGCATTCAGTGCGGGCAATTGGTTACTTCGCAAGATCCGCAAGCGGTTGCTAAGCTGGTCACCGATTTGCCGCCGATTAAGATTATGATTGGCTTTGAAGCACATTGGGAAGATGCGGTCGATCGCGCAAGTGTTTTAGCCGATCTCCAAGCGATGGGTTTCGTGCGTCTCGTCGCTAGCGGCAAGACGCTCAGCATTGGTACAACGGTTCGTGAGGAGCTTGCCGATGCTCTGCCCGTCGGTGGGCGAGCCCTGGTGATCGTCGATCGCATCAAGGGCGGTGACACTTCGCAGCGTTTGACCGAAAGCCTCGAATCGGCGTTTCAGCATGGCGGCGGTGAGGCCATCCTCCTGATCGAAAACACCGAGTCGGTTGTTTTGCATGCCAGCGCTGCAAACATCGCAACAACCAGTGTGAACGTCGATGGCGAGCCCTGGTTGAATGCTCGGTTCAGCAGACAGTTGCGTTGCTCGGTATGTCGCATCGATTATCCGTCACCAGAAGCTCGGCTGTTTAGTTTTAATAGCCCGCTTGGCGCCTGCCCAATTTGCGAAGGCTTTGGTGATACTGTCGATTTGGATATGCAGCTGATCGTTCCTGACGACATGAAGTCGATCCGTGGTGGAGCCATTGCGCCGTGGAATTCGCCAAGCTACAAGCCGTACCTTGATGAGTTGCTCGATGTCGCCGAGGACTTGGGAGTGACGATCGATGTGCCATTCAAAAAGCTTACCAAGCGGCAAGTCGACCGAGTGATTCACGGCGACCCTAAAGTCGGCTACGAAGGACTCGACGGTTTCTTTGCGTACCTCGAACGCAAGAAATACAAGATGCACGTTCGCGTCTTCTTAAGTCGCTGGCGATCCTACAGTCAGTGTCCAGCTTGCCAAGGTCGCCGACTGAATCCGCAAGCCTTGGCGTATACCGTTTCGGGAGACAACTTTGCCCAGTTGTGCGAATTGCAAGTCGATCAATTGTCTGAGTTGCTAGAAGCGGCGGAGCTGGATGAACGACAATTGCAAATCGCCGCCAATGTACTTTCGCAGACACAATTGCGCCTAACCTGCTTGCAACAAGTCGGCTTGGGCTATCTGGCGCTTGCGAGAACTTTGCGAACGCTCAGCGGTGGGGAGGCCCAGCGAACGGCGTTGACGACGGCTTTGGGTTCAAGTCTGGTGCATATGCTCTACGTGCTCGATGAACCCTCGGTCGGTTTGCATCCTCACGATGTAGAACGACTCTCTCGTGCAATCACTGGTTTAGCAGACCGTGGCAATACGGTCGTGATTGTCGAGCATGAGGAAATGTTGCTCAACCGGGCTGATCACCTGATCGAAGTCGGCCCCAAAGCCGGTGAACATGGCGGCGAAATCGTGTTCACCGGAACGGTAGACGAAGTTCGCAAATCGCCAACCAGTTTAACGGGGGCCTATCTGAGCGGCCGAAAGCAAATCGCGGTGCCTGGACTGCGTCGCAAAGCCGGTAAGGGCTCGATCGATTTGTATGGCTGTCGAGGCAACAATTTGCAGAATATCGATGCGAGCTTTCCGCTTGGTCTGCTGTGTGTTGTTACTGGTGTGAGTGGCAGTGGCAAAAGTTCACTGATTCAAGACACGCTCGCTGCCGCCCTGTTATCGAGATTGACCAAGCAGAAAACCGTTAGCTTGCCGTTCGACAAAATCAGTGGCGACGATCAGATTGAAGATTGCATTGTCATCGATCAAAGCCCCGTCAGTCGCTCGCCGCGAAGCAATCCGGTGACGTATGTAAAAGCCTTTGACGAAATTCGGCAAGCCTTCGCAGAAACGATCGACGCCAAGACTCGCAGTTTTTCTGCCGGTCATTTCAGCTTTAACAGCGAGCTCGGTCGTTGCCCAACTTGCTCTGGCGATGGACTGATACAGATCGACATGCAGTTCTTAGCCGATGTCACCATGACTTGCTCTGACTGCAACGGCAATCGATATCGACCGGAGATACTGGCCGTGCGATATCGTGATCGCAGCATCGCAGACGTTTTGCGGATGACTGTCAGCGAAGCCAGTGCCTTCTTTCGCGGCTCGCCCAAGGTCCAGCAGAAATTGAAAGTGCTCACGGATGTCGGTTTGGACTATGTGCAGCTCGGCCAGTCCGCCATGACGCTCAGCGCCGGTGAAGCCCAACGTTTGAAACTCGCCGCCCACCTATCGGCCGCTTCGAAGCGCCGTACATTGTTTTTGCTCGACGAACCCACAACGGGTTTGCATACCCACGACATAGCCACTCTGCTTCGGTGCTTCAATGCGCTCATCGAAGCTGGTCACTCTTTGATTGTTGTTGAACACAATCTCAATCTAATTGCTGCTGCAGACTACATCATCGATCTAGGGCCCGGTCCCGCCGCCGAAGGCGGACGCATTGTAGCCCAGGGCACGCCAGAGCAAATCGCGGCCTGCACCGAGTCGGTGACGGGACGTCACTTGAGCTTACATCTACGTTAGCCCCTACAAACTGACGGAATTGTCTAAAATCGGTTGGCACGGGAGAACGAGGCTCCTGCCGAGCCTCTATTGATTAAGTGTTGACGATCGCAAGCGGTGTAGCCCTGTTCCGGCAGCCTATGATTACTTTCTAAAGTTGCCTCGGCAGAACCCTCGTTCTCCCGAAAAATTGACTTTTACTATGCATGCTGGTAAAAGACATTCTCTCGCAAGAGCAGATGTCGCAATTTCGTGACCACTGGCTAAAGGAATGACTTTGAAAAACGGCTCAGCGTCAGCCGCAAAGACGCCGCTTAGTGACAATCAAAATTGTCGTTTCGGAGTTTGCGTCGTTAACCCACGCAATTCGTGCGTTTAGAAAAATCGCACACTATCGGTGTCATCGCAGAGATGAACAAACTCATCATGAATATTACATGAAACCTTCAGATATCCGGCGAAATCGTGAATTTAATAGGAAACGCCGCGAGCGAAGGCACCAATGGCAGCTAGCCAGATCGCTTTTGGGACGTAAGTTGAAGGAGACTATCGCATTAGGCGAGCGGCAGATTGAGCCGATTGAGCGGCAAGAGATCGGCTAGCGCCTCAG
>JANNNN010000577.1:0-6829 GCA_031398555.1 Planctomycetia bacterium
GAGGCTCACGAAAGCCTAGAAGATTATCACGCAGTCGAGCTGCGGAACCGCTAAGTTGCTTGGCGGTGTTCATCGCGGCCTGTTGTCGTTGGCGAGTCCGTTCGTCGGGTGAAAGGTCCAATCGCAAGCGACTTGCCTCGGGCCAGTTGTCGACAGCGACTTGAATTGCGGAACTGGTTCGCCGACTTATGACGCCTGCGATACCTTTGTCGCCACGATCTTCGTCGTCCGAGAGGACGACGGGCGAACCGACTTTCAATCGATTCATCGGCAGCATCATGTTCGACGGTTTCGCTAGATCCAGCAACAGTCGACCCGCTAGTCCGGTGCGATGATCGATCAGTTTAAGATTGACTAGCGTTTCGCCAGAACGTTCAGCGTCGCCACTGCGTTGTAGCGAGCGCCTTGCCGCCATGCGTTCGCGTTCCGCTTCGGCTTCGAGTACTAACCAATATTCCAAGCGTTTAAAATAGTCGCTCGGCGAGTCCCACTGCATGCGCAAAATCCGTTTGGTGTTTTTAAATTAGTGTGCCACGACGTTCCGCCGTCGCGTGTTCGCTAGTAGTGCGCTAAAGCTGAAGCTTTAGAGCCCAAGTTTTGGGGGCACGCACTGAGTACTCGCAGGGCGTGACTCAAGCGTAATGCATCACGCCCTGCGAGTACTCAGGGCGTGCCACCCAGCTTCAGTCTATGCAGATTCTAAACTTGAGCGTTCGACTAGTGGTTGTGTTCGATCTCGATAATTTTTGTAATCCGTCGTTGGTGTCGACCGGCTTCGAATTCAGTTGTCAACCAAATTCGCACCATGTCGTCGATGGGTCGATTCCCAATAAGATCGCCTGGAAGACACAAGACGTTAACATCGTTATGACGACGGCACATCTCAGCCATTACTTCGTCATAGCAGTTCGCAGCGCGGATGCCGTGAAACTTGTTGGCTGTGATGGCCATTCCCATGCCGTTGCCGCAAATAAGAATGCCGCGATCCACTTCGGACGCTGTCAATTTTTCGCACACTATCTTTGCGTAGTCTGGATAATCGACGCTTTGATCGCCATAGGCACCCACGTCAGTAACTTGATGTCCAGCCGATTCCAAGTTGGCCACCAGCTTGGCTTTGATGTGGATACCGCGATGGTCGCTTCCGATGGCAATTCGCATAAATGGATCAACAGTAGATCAGTAAGAGTACTAAATTGTTTGAAACGCGGCAAAACAGTTATCTCGAATAGTTAGACCCGAATTGAAAGTTTAGCTTACCTGCCACACTGGGAACCATTCTTCTTCAATTTGGTCTACCCAACCTCGAAGAAATTGCTCGATTTGAACCGCACAAGCCGCATAAACGGACTCCGAGCCGCCAAAGGGATCGGAAACATCGCCGTGATTGTTGCTTAGTAAATGCGTTTTGCTCGACAGTTCTGGCCAACGTTGGACGATAGCGTTGCGGTGCGATTTGGTCATCGTAAGCACCAAATCGGCTTGCATGACCAGTCGATCCGAGACCGCTCGACTCTGATGGTGGACAAGGCTTAAGCCTTTTTGTTTCATCACACTAATGGCTTCGGGGGAAGCAGGGCCGCCTGGGAAAGCGCTCAGCCCGGCCGAAACCGCGACCGCTGGCGGGGGCTGGCCCTCGGCTAATTGACTAGCAAATCGCTCAGTCAACAACCGCCGTAAAATCGCTTCCGCCATCGGACTGCGACAGGTATTTCCAGTGCACACTAGCAGCACGGTCAGTTGCCCCAACCTGGTAAGCGCGCTTTGATCCAGCACGCCGGGACTTGTTACGGTGCAGTGGTTTTCATCAATGCGCAAGCATGTTGCGAAGCCACCAAAGTGTGTTGGACCGTCGTCGACAATAATCGCCAGCCCCTTGCCCGCCAAGGCTTCGACTTGTTGACGGGTGCATGCTGCGTTGCCCTCCGCATCGACCAGAGGCGCGGCCACCAGCGGCCCAGGAAGCAGTCGCATCGCTTGCATGATAGCTTGATGAGCGGCAACTCGCTGTGACAAAAAACGTTTTTCGACAATCAGTGATTCGTGCACTGAACTTGGCAATTGACAGGCAAGGCTCGCCGGATCGCAAGCGGGTAACTGCAAGACAAGTGGTCCCGGCCAACCGCGATGTGCGATTCGGCTTGCGATCATCGACATTTTCGGCGAGTAATCAATCGCTTCGTGCGCAGATCTAAGGAAAACACAAGGCGAACGGTCTAAGGCGCGACCTGGCAACTGCATCAATTGTTCGACGGCCGACGGATTCAAACCGCTGGCAAGCACATGGTAGGCAGTTTCGGCCGGTGTAGCGACGAGTTTTCCTTCGACCAAAGACTGTACCGTAACATGTACGATATCGCGAGGATCTTCGCTGTTTTTCCATTCCAGGATTCTGGGCATTCGAACAATCCGACTCTTTTGTGCTGCGCGCCTGTTGGGTTATTACGCTATTATAATGGTTTTTGGTAAGTCTTCCCATCCACCCCCCCATTTAGTTGTGCGGTTCGCCAATTTGTGCAGCTAGGGTAAGCTCCCAGGAGTTTCAGCTTAGCAGTTTGTTAGGTCTTCGGTTGGAACGTAAGAATTTGCATTTTGAAGTTCTCATTTCTTCACTGTGCAATTTTTCCCTCGCCAGCGGCGTCGTGAGCGTATGACTGAAATAGCCGAGCAATTGAAAAAGTTACAACGAAAATTGAAAACTGCAAAATAAGCTGTTATTCCGCGTACAGTCAAGCAGGAAGCCTAAGCTGCGAAAGAACCACAGACGAATGACCAGATTTTTGACAGTGAAAAATCGTCGCAGTTTTCTCGCTCAGGCAGGTGCGACGTTCGGAGCAGGTACATTAGCTGGTTTTAGTGGATGTGTCCCGAGCGTGGCTACCGCCCGCGTACCCGACTTGATTTGGGGAAAGAGGGGATTGTCCGATGGCCGGTTGATGAAGCCGCGGGCGATGACAATCGACGAAAAGGACCACATTTACGTCGTCGATCTTACCGGGCGCATTCAAGTCTTCGATTCCGATGGGGTATATCTTCGCGGGTGGAGAACGCCGATCATCGAACAGGGAAAACCGCTCGGACTGGCGATTGGAATCGATGGAAATGTGATCGTGGCTGATACGCATTACTTCCGAGTCCTTTTTTATTCGCGCGACGGTGCGCTCGATGAATCGCGGACAATTGGCGGCGTCAACGGCGATGAACCGGGTCAGTTCCAGTTCGTGACCGACGTCGTCCAAGCCCCAAATGGCCATTTCTACATCGGCCACTACGGTCAAAGTGACATGATTCAGGAGTTCGACTCGGCGGGCCAATTTGTTCGTCGCTGGGGCACGCAGGGGAGCGAGCCTGGGCAGTTTTCACGCCCCCAAACGCTCGTCCTCGACAAAAGTGGCCTGCTGTGGGTCACCGATTCCTGCAACCATCGAATCCAGGTGTTCAGCCTAGATGGGCCTAAGCCAAAACTCGAGCGAATTTGGGGCAGTGCAGGGTCGGCCGTTGGTCAGTTGCAATATCCATACGGCATAGATTTCGACGTTGACGGTACGCTTCTAATTGCAGAGTTCGGAAACCATCGGGTGCAGCGTTTTAGTAGAGATGGAACATCACTGGAAGTTTGGGGGGGAGCGGGCAAAGAACCGGGTCAATTCACTAATCCTTGGGCTCTCATCGTCGACTCCAAACGCCAACTGCACGTCTTGGACTCGATGAACCACCGTGTCCAGCGTTTCCAGTTGGCATAGCAGAACCCGTTGGCATCGTCGAAATCGCCAACCGCAGTTAAGATTGGCTCGTTGTAGCGGGTTCTACATCAATTAACTTTGATTACCTGAAGGTAAGACTATTGGCTGGGCTGCGTGGTCGGTTACGCTCCGATCACGCCCTCCGAGTACTCAGGGCCTGCCACCAAAATTACGACCCGGAACTATGACCTTGGAAATCCAATGAACTGGCGAATCGGTGCCGTCTCTTACCTCAACACGAAGCCGCTCATTTACGGGCTGCGCGAGCATCTTCCCGCATCGGAATTGATTTTGGATTTGCCAAGTCGCTTGGCAGATCGCTTGGCAGCCGGTGAGTTGGATGTTGCTTTGATTCCATCGGTTGAGTTTCTGCGAGGTGTGGGGCTCGAAATAGTCTCGGATGCATGCATCGCTTGTCGGGGTCCGGTTCGCAGTGTTCGAGTTCTTTTTCGTAAGCCGCCCAGCGAAGTGAAAACGCTTGCCCTGGATGAAGGTTCACGCACCAGTGCTGCATTAGCTCAAGTGTTGCTTGCAGAACGCTTCGGCGTCCGACCGGCCCGGCAGCAACTGGATATCAACGCAGCTATTGCTGACTGTAGAGCCGACGCGATACTGGTGATCGGCGATCGCGCAATGAGCCTCGACCTCAGCGACTACTGTGAATCGTGGGATCTGGGCGAAGAGTGGCTGAGGGAAACTGGTTTGCCATTTGTGTTCGCGATGTGGGTAGCTCGTAGGAATGTTCTGCCTGAGATTAGCGAGGTGCTTCAACAAGTTCGCGACTCTGGGTTAGCAAACCTGGATCAGATCGTTGCGACTGAAGCACCTAAGTACGGATTGAGCAAAGTGAGCTGCGAAGAGTATTTCCGACGTCATTTGCATTTTCATCTTGGTGAACGTGAACGAGCTGGTTTGAATTTGTTTTCAAGGCACGTCGATTCGCTGGGATTGATCTCGAAAAATCGGGACCATTTTCCCCCGGGCTTGGCCCCTCACCCCCAACCCCTGTCCCCTGAGTACCGGGGCGAGGGAAGAACGAATTCAAGTCTCAGGGCATTTCAACAGCAACTCAAAACACCATGATTCAAAACATCCTAAGCAATGCTCGCGACGGCCAGAGACTCACGCGTGAAGAGGGCCTTGCGCTTTTACAAAGCCACGATCTTACTGCGATTGGCAGCGCGGCCGCGGATGTAACTGAGCGGCTGCATCCGGAGCGATATCGTACGTACAACGTTGATCGCAATATTAACTACTCGAACATTTGTACGGCTGTTTGCGATTTTTGCGCGTTCTATCGCAGTCCGAAGAGCGGCGAGGGATATGTCCTGCCGCGCGAAGAGTTATTGGCGAAGATTGAAGAGACGGTTGGGCTGGGCGGCAATCAGATTCTGATGCAAGGTGGTCTGCATCCAACGTTCAAGCTGGAGTGGTACGAAGAGTTGTTGAGCGATATCAAATCACATTACCCTGAAGTGAACGTCCACGGATTCAGTCCTCCGGAGATCCATCACTTCACCAAAGTCAATAAACTGCCACTGCGAGAAGTGCTCGAGCGATTAAAAGCGGCTGGGCTTGGGAGTCTTCCAGGCGGTGGTGCTGAGATTTTGGTAGATCGCGTTCGCACAGAAATCACTCGCGGTAAAGTGCTTACCGACGATTGGCTGAACGTGATGCGAGTATGGCATGAACTCGGTGGTATCAGTTCTGCAACGATGATGTTCGGCCACGTCGAGACGCTCGAAGAGCGCATTGAACATCTGGAGCGATTGCGGCAATTGCAGGATGAAACGCACGGATTTACCGCTTTCATTTGCTGGACGTTTCAACCCGATCACACGGACATGTCGCACATCGCACCCGCTGGCGCTTTCGAGTATCTCCATACTCAAGCCGTTGCGAGATTGTATCTGGACAATATCCCGAACATTCAAAGCAGTTGGGTCACTCAGGGGCTCAAAATCGGCCAGCTCGCATTGCTTTACGGGGCCAACGACATGGGGAGCTTGATGATCGAAGAGAACGTTGTCGCCGAAGCTGGCACGGTGCATTTCTTGACACTTGATCAAATCCGCCATGCGATTGAAGAGCTCGGCTATGAAGCTCGTCAGCGCGATGTTTTTTACAATCTAGTTGACCCCGAGTTGGAGCGCCGTGCTATCGAAGCTAACCGAAAGCCGCTCGCGTTGCCCGTCGTAGCATAGGCTGACAGCCTGTGATTTCTGTTTCAATCCCGCACTGATCCTATCCTACTCGGTGCCCGCACGTACTACACTAAGCTGAATTGAGTCGCAACTTGCTCCAATTCAAGACTTATCATGACCAACCCAATGAATTCAAGAGCGTCGGTGCTCGTCTGTGTGCTTCTTCTCTCTTGTCCATCCAGCAGTTTGCATGCTCAGGGGTTAGTTGATCTGAGTAAGGCGACGATCGTCGTCCGCGATGGTGAATTGCCAGCCGCAGAAAAGGTCGCTTCGACAATCTTGTCCGAAGAAGTTCACAAACGAACGGGGTGCGAATGGTTAACTACAGCGAGGCCGGAAAACGTTTCCACACCAAGAATTTTCCTAGTATCAATGAGCAACCTGCCTGCATGGAAGTCGCTGATCCCTGAGACGCTATTACGTGAGCCGGCGTTGAGCAAGCCTGAAGGTTTTTGCGTGCACGCACAAGCTTCAACGGATGAAAAGCGGGTATGGATCATTGGTAGCGATCCGCGCGGAGTGATGTTTGGTGTCGGGCAGCTCCTGCGGCAGATGGAGCTGCGCAATGGTAAGGTCACCATTGCAGCCAATTACCACAAGGCCACGTCGCCTGATAAGCCGATCCGTGGACATCAGATTGGATATCGACCACGGGCCAATAGTTGGGACGCATGGACTATCGAACAGTTCGATCAGTACTTTCGCGATTTGGTCGTGTTCGGTGCCAACTGCATGGAGAACATACCATTTCAAGATGACGATCCTCAACCGCTCATGAAGTATTCTCGCGAGCAGATGAATATCGAGTTCGCAAAGTTGTGCATCAAGTACGACTTGGATCACTGGTTATGGGTGCCAGTCGAACTAACTATAATCGATGAT
>JANNNN010000581.1:0-5394 GCA_031398555.1 Planctomycetia bacterium
AGCTTTACCAACAGGCCTGCGCGAATTGGAAAGTTGCCCCTGATCCGGCTGCCCTCGCGTATAACAAAACCTACGAAGACAGCCGCGCCGATCTACAAAAGTTGTAGCCCAACCTAAAGCCTGGTGGAGCGTCAAGCTTAAATTTTAGGATCAGCCGGAGTGCGTTAGAGAGCGTCCCGCTTAAAAACCCAGGGAAAACGCGATTTTTCAAGCGACTTATCAGCCGGAAGGCCTTAGCCTCCCGGTTGGAGACGTAACCGGAGGCTAACGCCTTCCGGCTGATAAGACTAAACCAACGTAACGACCACTATCGTAAGCGGGACGCTCTCCAGTGCGTTCCGGCTGATGGAGTCCAGCCCGTCTTGCTGAGAAAAACGAGCGCAGACTTGCCGTTTTTTCGACTTAAACGGTCGCCTTCTCTGTGATTTTTAAAAAACGGTCTTTCTGAAATCTGTCAATACCCTAGGACTGAACACACCCAGGCTACGGATTGACGCAATCGGGAGGATTTTGCCGGATAATAGGGCAAAGCCTTTTCGGCAGAATGTCCGTCTGTCAGGTCCTACGGGTACAAAAGGCTTTGACGGTTGCGTAACATAGATAAAGGTTCGCGAGTGTTTTTTGCGGTCGAGTGTACAGGGACTTGACTGAGAATCGACGCGCGCATACGAAAGTAGTCGCTACGAGTGTCGTGGTACTTCCAAAATTGGACTCTTCACTATAAAGCCAGCGTGGATGGTTATCGAAAGTCTTGTCCGAATTGTGACCAGGCATTGTCCACAGGCTGGCATCACAGCGCTGATTTTTTCAGTGTTGTTCTTGGGCACCCACGTAGCTAGGGCGCAACAAGATCCCGATGCACCTAAAGTCGGTGGTGTTAAAGATCTACAGAGCATTCTTAAAGACGGAACGATTGACACCACAGCTCGGCTTTACTTGGATGACAATGGAAAGCCCGTTTTGGTTCCAGCCGAAAGCTACGAGACGTTTTTGAAAAGCAAGCAGGACCAGTCGGCTTTGCGAAATTCGCAGAACCAACTTCCAAGCTATGTAATTGATCAAACGGAAGTTAATGTTGCTGTCAAAGGTTCGCGGGCGAGCTTAACCGGCACTTTCAAAGTCAGTCTTAGTACTTCTGCGCCTCCCGCGGTTTCGATCCCCCTGAAGTTCGATTCTTGTCAGTTGACCGAAGCGCCCCAGTTCACTGGCGTTGGCGAAAATATGATCGAAGTTCGAAATGGGTTTGCGGGCTATCAGTGGTATCTGCAAGCCCAACCAGGATCGAAGCACACCGCTATTCTTGACGGTGGCACAGTGGTCACAAGGCAAGGTGAACGCAATGAGTTGAAAGTTAACTTGCCCAACGCGCCTTGTTCCGTAGTTGTCACATTGCCTCCTAATGCAACGGATGAAAAAGTGAGCGGCGAGGGAAACGAACTATTTGACCGAGAGGCCGACATTGGTGCAACTGTCCTTCGGATACGTGCCAGTGGAGGCGACTTGTCTATCTCATGGCGCGACGGGGATAAACACAGTAGGCTCTCAGCGGTCGAAGCCACAAGTACAACAACCATAAGAATGGAAGAGCCTCGTCAAGTTTGGAAGGCTCGGACCGATGTCAAGTTAAGTTGGTTTGGTAGCGATGCAACGGATACTATTGTTCTAAATCTTCCACCGGGCGGGCGGTGGGTACAGTTGCCCGTTTCTGCAAACGATTACTATTCTGTCTCCTATTTAACCGACGAAGTCAACGCGGCACAGAACTCTGCTTCAAAGCCAGTTGGAGGAGCACAGCGCGTAAAGGTACGAAACCTAGACCCTTCGCTTATGCAACCCATCGACCTTCCCTTAGAATGGGAGTGGCTGCCTCCGGCTGAGTCAGAGGATGCTGCTGGCGACTCGATTGCTGTACCCTCAGTAACCATTGACGGGGTCGACGGACATGTAGGAACCGTTGAATTCTTGATGCCCACAAGTTATCTTCCGACTTGGCATGTGGCGGCGGGTACGAAGGTGGTGCAACAACCTGGTTCTGTCGAATTGTTTGATCGCAGCCAGTATCTGTTCCGTTTTAGCCACCAGCCAGTGCAACTGAGCGCCCGTTTTCGTCGTCCATCCAACGTCGCTTCGATTCGTCCGAAGTATTTAACACATATCGACAGCAACAAGATGAAGCTCACCGCTTGGCTTGATTGTACTTTCGATTCCTCGCAGCCGATGGTTATTTCAATTCTTCCAGCGGGCTGGATCGTGGATTCGGTAGAATCAGTTGACATGGTTTCTCCGAACGCAGCGGGTGAGCCGCTCGATCTGCAGTCGCAATCAGATGGTTCTTACATCGTTTCAAACTTCAGCGCCGAACAAGCTGAACTGGCCACCCAGCCGAGGACTCGACAGACGTGGCGAGTGATTGCGTATCGCGCCCTGGATCGAAATGAAGTCAACGGATTGAGCTTTCAATTGCCACAAATGAAGCTTGGTAGCAATGACAGCCCTGACTCGCAGTACAACCATGGCACAGGAATTTTGATCGTAACCAGCAGTGAGAATTTATTGCTTAAAAATCAAGCGACACTGACTAAGGGGCTATTGATTGATTCTTTGGTACCACAGTGGCAACCGCTAATAGGTCCTAGTGAAACCAAGCAACCGCTGGTATATCGTTTTCAAAGTCAAGGTGAAGCACCATTCTGGTCAGGGACCGCGGAATCGCTTCCTCAACAAATCGTACTTGAACAGGAAGCGGAGATTCAGGTTGGTTCAAGCTCAGCCCGTATCAACCAAAATTTTGATTTGCAAATTGTCAATGAGCCGTTAAGTCCATTGCGATTCGCGATTCGTCAAGATGCGGTGGAACACGTGGAGCCCCATGTGACGATGAATGGTACACTTGTTCCATTGCAACAGATCAATGCGCTTGCGTCTTCTGAGTCCGCGCCAACAGATACCCCGCCGAGAGCAGCCAACGCCAAGGTATGGAGGATTTTCGAGAGCGTCAGCGTTGCACCTCTTCGTGGAACAGTCAAATTAAGCGTTGTAACCAGCTTACGATGGACCGCGCCAAGCAGTTCCGCGTTGACAGAAGTTAACCTGCCACTGGTGCAACTACTTGTACCTCGCGAAACGCGGCTGCGCGAGCAAACTTGGTCTGTGCAAGCCGACCGTGAAATTGAAGTTCACGAGAGGATCGTTGAATCATCGAGCCGACCTATAGACACCGTCAATGCAGATTCTGCTGGCATGGCCGAAAATCAGCGACCGCTCGAAGATTCCCAACCAGGGACTCAACCCAAGGTTCAATCAGAAGCCCCAGCAGAAGTCCCAGCCGAAGCCCAAGCAGAAGCCCGTATTGACGCTTTGCTAATGATGACCCCATTGTCCGATCCCCACGCATTAACCGCAGGACAGACGGAAATAATTTTGAGTGTTCGGAAACTCGAGAGCCTCGCCACGATGCCGGTCCGCATCGGACGTAGTTGGCTGCAGACAATTGTCAATGGAAGCGAACGCCGCGACCGTTACTGTGCACAAATCGAATCGACCTTATCCCGTTTGTCGATCCGTATTCCCTTAAGTCGGAATCTAAATCATGTCTTTGTTAACGGGCAACGAGTCAAGTTTACTGGCGAAGGTACGCAGTTCCAGGTTGAATTACCTACCAATGAACAGCATCAATATCAATTGGAAGTCTGGATGACATCGGCAGAGTCTCTCGCGTGGTTCACGTCATTGGATATTGATAGACCGGAAATTGAAGGTGCTCAGTTTTACGATCGCTTCTACTGGCAGCTAGCGTTACCTTCAGTCCAACACATGGGATTTGCGTCGGGCCAGCTGACACCCGAGTGGATTTGGAAATGGAACGGAATTTGGTGGAGTCGCGAAAGTGGCATGAACCAACATGATTTAGAGCATTGGGTCGGAGCAACGCAACAAACGGATCTACCATTGTCCGTAAACACCTATCTGCTCAGTTCATTTGGCGGCGAGCGATCATTCCAAACGTGGGTGGCAAGTCGTTTCCTGATGTGGTTGCCAATCGGGTTGGCAGCGATCCTTGTGTCGATACTCTTGATAAGTTTCCGCACTTTAAGACATCCGGCATTTCTCTTGTTAGCCGCCGGTGGCCTAGCCACCGCGGCGATGCTCGCACCCGATTTTGCCGTGCTGCTAGGTCAAACAGCATTGATGTCGCTTGGTTTAGTCAGTCTAATTTTGATAACGCAGGCTGCCATTGAGAGCCGAGTTCGCCGTCGCAGTGTATTTACAGTTCGCCCATCCCAATTTAGAGAACACAGCGATCATTTCTCTTTGGCGCGCAATGTTAAATTGTCGTCACCGAGCAGTACTCGAGCGCATTCGTCCGTCGTTGCCAATGGAGGCGAATAGCGATGTGGTTAAGATGGGCTATACGTTGCGCTGTGTGCTTTGGGTGTTTTGCCACACAGGTGGGTACCGGAATTGTTGCGCAAGTTCATGAAGAATGGCGAGTGCTGCGTATCTTTGTTCCAGAAGAAGACGTTGGCTCGCTTGTCCCAAACGACTACAACCCAGTCGAGATTGAAGATTTGAACGGAGCTTTGGCCCGCGAAGCGGCAAGACGAGTCCAGTCGCAAACCAATGCACATATTGCTGACGCACTTTACGTAGTTCGTTGCAATGCTGAGAATTTGGTTTCCGATCAATCGCGGTGGGCAATCAAATCTCCGCTGACCAATGCAACGTTAAAGCTCGATCCAGTCTCCGCGGCGCTTCGCAACTCGGGATCAACGCCCGCTGACGATAAGCCGCTGATACCAAGTTTGCGATTTTCAACGGACGGAACGACAACTCTTGCAAAGATTTCAGGGGATACAAATTACTGGTTCGGAATGTCCTCGGTTCCCACATCCGTTAATGGGAATCAATCTATTTATGACCTACAATTGCCGGCGGCCACAATGGCGAGGATGCTCATTTCTGCTCCAGACTCGCTTCAGATTTCTTCTTCAGATGTAATTGTTACACAGATATCAAACCCTCGTGATTTCCTTCCCGACACTTGGCCAATTCTAACGAGTGCTGAGGGACAGAGGTGGTTCATAATTCATCTGTCGGGAAAATCGAAATTCCGACTGGTCACCGAATTGACTGAACGCAAAGATGCGTTCGAGTTCCAACATTTTGTTCGCCGTTCTTCGCTTGTTTACTCGGCGTTGGAAAAGGGGTTTGTGATTTCTGCGGACTTCGAAATTGAGAGATTCTCCGGAGTCGGCTCACTGACTGTAATGCTCGAAAAATCCCTGAGAGTTCGAGCTGTGTCTGTCAATGGTAGCACAGCCAACTACCGAACAGTTAAAGAGAGCGCGGACATGTCCGCCCTCGAGATCCCGCTGAATAATTTGTCGCCTGGTA
>JANNNN010000601.1:0-1240 GCA_031398555.1 Planctomycetia bacterium
TTTGCGTCGTCGTAAGTGGCGAATCCACAATGACTTGCGGAGCGTGGGTTTTACCGGTGGGCCGTTGTTGAAATGGGGCTTAAATGGTACAATTCCGAGCTTCTCAGGAATGGGTTTTTGGCCCTCGAATTTTGAAAATCGAATGAGCAGTTTTTGAGGCTCTTCGAGCTACTCGCTAAGGACTTTTCGCTTGTCGGATCTACCCCCAAACGACTCGGATGATATTGTCCCCTCGGTCCCTAACCCCAACGGTGATGGCGATGGCACCCGAATCATCGACCAGCCGATCGAAAATGAACTTCGCGATAGCTATCTAACCTATGCCATGAGCGTGATTGTCAGCCGCGCCTTGCCAGACGTCCGCGATGGGCTCAAGCCGTCGCAGCGCCGCATTCTGGTCGCGATGAACGACCTGAACCTCGGGCCGGGGGCAAAACGAGTCAAGTGCGCAAAAATCTCGGGTGATACCAGCGGTAATTACCACCCGCACGGCGAAGCGGTGATCTATCCCACGCTAGTCCGCATGGCGCAGGAATGGAACATGCGGCAGATCCTGATCGACAAGCAAGGGAACTTCGGTTCGATCGCTGGTCTACCGCCAGCTGCGATGCGATATACCGAAGCTCGCTTGAGCGCCGCTGCAGCCCTGATGCTTGACGACTTGAAACTGGACACAGTCGACTTCGTTCCGACCTATGACGATGCTCGCACCGAACCCACCGTGCTACCGTCCCGGTTCCCGAACTTGCTAGTCAACGGCGCGACAGGTATCGCCGTGGGTATGGCCACCAGCATCCCGCCGCACAACTTGCGAGAAGTCTGCCAAGGCATCATTCGCTTGATCGACAACCCAGACGTCACCATCGATGAACTGATGGAGATCATCCCCGGTCCCGACTTCCCAACCGGCGGCATCATTTGTGGTCGCTATGGAATTCGTCAGGGTTACCGCACCGGTCGCAGTACGATTGTTCTCCGAGCTCGCGCGACGATCGAAGAAGTCAAGAACAAATCACGGATCGTCATCCACGAAGTGCCGTTCCAGCAGTTCCGCGACCGCGTGATCGAAAAAATCGCCGAGCTGGCGCAAACTGGCAAGATCAAAGGTATCTCCAACATTCGCGATGAAAGCGACTTGAAGGAACCTGTGCGTTTAGTGATTGAACTGAAGCGGGGCGAAGACCCCGAAGTGATTCTCAACCAGCTGTATCAGTTCTCGCCACTCCAAGACACGTTCTCG
>JANNNN010000659.1:0-3498 GCA_031398555.1 Planctomycetia bacterium
GAGGCTACGATAAGTGTGTGGAAAGTGCAGTTTCCAAGGTCCGCTTCTGACCGCATGCAATTCGCGTCCCCAATAGTAATAGTACGCCTCGTGGGGGCTGGTTGCGGTTGTACCTGCGAGAACCTGCCAAGCATTAACACCATCAATTTTCTGTTTAGGCAGTTCCGCGCCCGCCAAGAAGGCAACGGTCGGCAACACATCGATCGTGCCCGCCACTTCGTCAGATACTGTTCCGGCCGGGATCTGTCCGGGCCAATATGCAATCGTTGGCTCGCGCTGCCCCCCTTCCCACGCCGTCCCCTTGCCTTCGCGCAGCGGCTTTGCGGAGCCAGCATGATTGCCGTAGGAAAGCCATGGTCCATTGTCTGATGTGAATAGTACAAAAGTTCGCTGATCGAGCCCGTGTTGCCTAAGCGCGGCGACCACTTTGCCCACACTCCAGTCGATTTCAGCAACTACATCAGCATAAAGTCCCTTGCCGGTTGTATCGCGGAACTTATCCGATGCATAGATGGGCACGTGCGGCATGCTATAGGGCATGTAAAGGAAAAATGGATGCTCACGATTGCGTTCGATGAATTTCAACGCGTGCTCAGTATTCCATCGCGTCAAGTACTGTTGGTCGTCGGCTGTAACGTTGGCATTTATAGTTGTGTTGCCTTCCATGAGCGGCAACGCGGGAAAGTCCTTGCTCGTTGGATGGTAAGGCCACATATCGTTCGAATACGGCAAGCCAAAGTACTCGTCAAAGCCATGATTGGTTGGCAAG
The DNA here is from genome assembly GCA_031398555.1 of Planctomycetia bacterium. GTDB lineage: Bacteria > Planctomycetota > Planctomycetia > Pirellulales > Pirellulaceae > Aureliella. The sequence goes on from JANNNN010000659.1 coordinate 770, forward strand.
CCGATGCCCCGGTCTCCCAAATGCCATTTGCCAAAGATGGCGGTTTGGTAACCGCGCGGCTTTAGCACTTCGGCAATCGTCTGTTCTTCGGCATTTAAGCAGGTCTTTGCACCTGGCCCCAACGCGCCCAGAATGCCGACGCGAACGTTATAACAACCCGTCAACAGCGAACATCTCGACGCGCTGCAGACTGCCTGAGATGCATAGAAGCTTGTCATTCGCCGACCTTGGCTTGCCAATTGGTCCAGGTTGGGTGTAACCATTTGATCGCCACCAAAACAGCGCAAGTCTGCGTAACCGAGATCATCAGCAAAAAACACCACGAAATTTGGACGGTCGATCGGCGGCTTCTCCGCTTGCAACTTTTCAGTGGCGAGGACTTTAGACCCAGTTAATACGGCTAGTAGCAAACAAAGAAAATTGGTAATTAGGTGGTTCATTTTCGATTTCTCAAAAGGAGTCAACACTGCTGTCAATGGAAGCAAATTTTTCGCCGCAAAGCTGAACAAATTGGCAGCCCCCGGGAATCTGCTGGATAGTACGAGTTTTTTTTCCAGAAAATTGTTTAGGTTCAGTTTGCTGCAATTTTGCTGCAGTGTTCAATCAAAATGTTGGTTTTACGCAACATTTCGCAAGTGGGGCAAAATAATAGAATTTTCCTAAACTATTCCTCGCTAGTAGTTTACTGCAATTTGTGGCAGAAATCTCGGCGCCGGCATGGTGGTTGCTGTGAACCTAATCGACCTGTTTGCGGTCAAAGAATTGAGAAGCAGGGAAGTTGAGTTTGGCGAACAGGGACGTATGTTCTGGTGGCAGAAAAAAGGCGGACCGGTAAACCGGGTAATAAAGGGCGGCACCATGATCGATTCAAACCAAAATGAATTTGCGGGAGCGATGCCGGCTAGCGAATCGGCAGCCAATTGGAGTTGGTTGATTGAACGCCTGCCGACTATGCCACTTGAGATTCTTGACAGTTGGCTCACAGATCAGTTGGTGGAGCTTGAGGCAGATTGCGACGATTGGGTGACTCCTAAGAGTCAGATGCTGGCGTTGCAAAACGAACTCCGTGACAGCCGAAGCTGAAACGTCCCATTCGCTTTTGCTTTGAAGCAAGTTGGTGGCCCGGAAATCGAGCCCAGAGCGCACGATCCGATTTTCTGAAATATCATATTTAAACCACCATTGAACCCCCCCCTGGTGGGTTTCGCGTTTCGCTGTAGGCACACGACCAAGGTTCTGCTACATCTCACACAACGTGTTTTCGTTGATTTTCATTTTGGGGAAGAGATCGGCCGTGATCTTTTCCTTCGTGGGCCTTTAAAAACATGACTGTCGGGCACGGACGTCCACAAGTCGTTGGTAATGCATCGCCATTTGCTTTCTACAGCCGCTGGCGGTTTGGGTGGAGTGCTGCGCAGGTTTTTGCGGTAATCGCAACGGTCATGACTCCATTCACACTCGCTCAACAGAGCAACAAAGAGCCCGCCGAAAAGCGTTCATCCATCAACGATGCCACCGAATGGCCCACTACAGCCAATTTGTCAACTTCTGAGAATGTCGCGATTGAACTGCGAATTGTATGGGGTGGCGGTTTCCAGCGATCCTTTCAGGGAAATATTGGAATCGACAACGGTTCCCTAAAGCTGGTCCGTAACCTGAGCCAGCAATCGGATTCAATCGGCTCCATCGCCAGCGTGGGACTCACGACGCTGAAAGTGATTGGACATAGTGCAAGCACTTTTGGCGGTGTCGACGTCATGATTGAAGGGGCTCCGACGAGTCGCGTCACGATTCGGTTTGTTCATCCAGCCTCGAACCAACCAATCGAACATTCGTTCCTAGTTAGTGAAGTAATGGACGATCGTTGGCTATGTAAACTGGACGAGCAAGGGAATCGTATCGCAGCAGAACGCCAGATGCAGGATCGCTTTCGAGTCCGGCCCGGTCGGACCACGAGCATCTTTCAGGTTGACTCTACTTGGAGCGGATCCATTAACGGCTATCGATGTGGTTTGCCGGCGGGCGAGTACCAATTAATGACCAGACTATTGGACCAGAACGCGGATGACGCGATCATTTCGGAACAAGATCAAACCGTAACGATCGATGACCAGGGAAATTTCAACACTTCTTCGTTGCAAGTTCCCCTGCCGAAACTAGAAAGCAGTTACGCAATCGAGTTCTCATTGCATCGAAAGCGATTTTTGCAATCATTCGTCAGCTCAACACAATCGCTGAAACGTCGAATTGATCTAGTCGTATTTGACTTCATGGCGCCGCCGAAGCGCATCGAATATTGGACTCCAGTCGGAACCATTCGGCCATTGAATTCGCAGTGGTGGAGCTCGATGAATTGGCTGCCTAATCTCGGTTCAGCGCAGGCGCTTATTCAGATGCCTACTTTTTCCGAGCATAACAAACGCTTGGTCAATCATGGTGCTCAATCGAGTCGCAAAGTGGGTGACGAGGATTGTTTAGTTCTTGGCCCTTCTGCATGGCAAGCGTATCCGTTGACGATTGAGCATCCCGAACAGCCGCATCGCATGCGCATCAGGCTGCCGCGCGATCAAGCACAGCGGCTTGTAATTAGCATTCGCGACTACCACGCTAACGGCGAATTTACCACATTAAATGTTGACTCAGGAGTCGTTGTAGGTCAGCGTCAGGCTACTTCGTATTCGAGCGATTCAGGGCTCTGGTCCGACCACGAAATAGTCTTCTGGCCACGT
>JANNNN010000662.1:0-9043 GCA_031398555.1 Planctomycetia bacterium
GTACTCAGAACGCACACCCGCGAGCGATTTCGCACTCCTAGTAAGCCAGCGTCACCAAAGTTTTGATTTTCGGATTTCGTGGGTCGCTCTTGCCAAGCTTGCCGATTGCACGTTCGGGGGCTTTCCCATTCGATTCCAAGCCACTGCGTATCATCTAAAGACGCCGACCACCGCCAAACATCAAAAAGATTTTTAAGATTGCCGGCGGTTATCGCGAACATTTTCGGGGTCGAGAGTTGGATCGCCCGTTGAGAACTCCGGCAACATTAAGATAGCTGTCGTACCGCTCTGCCGCGAGCTTAGCTCAAGACTTCCGCCGTGAGCCTCGGCCAGCCGCCTGGCAATCGGCAGCCCAAGCCCCGTACCGCGTGATCGTGTCGAAAAGAAAGGTTCAAAGACTCGGTCAAAATTCTCCGGAGGAATTCCGGGTCCCTCGTCGATCACTTGGATCTGCACCGATGGAAGATCGCCTTGCCAAGCGGACATGATCACAACTTTGACTGCTTTACCGACCGGCGATACCGCCAGTGCATTCTCGATCAAATTGCGAAGTATCTGTTCAACGGCGAACGCATCCGCTGTTATTTGTCGCGGCTCCCCATTGACTACAACTCGGACGCAGTCGCTGTCGACCTTCGCGGCTTGGACAACATGTCGACAAGTGGCTTCAGCAATCTCAACTAGATCACATTGACGTAAGTCCAATCGAACCGGCTTGGCGAACTGCAAAACCTCTTCGTAAAGATGCAATAAATGATCATTGGCACGCTGAATACGGGCGAGTAACTGCGACGCATCGGGGCGATCTTCGAGCTCCAATGCCAAGGTCTCTAACGCCGCTTGACTGCGTTGAAATGCGTTGCGACTTTCGTGCGCGAGCCCAGCCATCGTTTGCCCTATCGCTGCCAGCCGTTCTTGCTGAACGATTCGACGCTGTGCCTCCGTGAGATCTGTTAGGTCATGCCCCACCAACAATTGAATACGATTCCTGGTCGCCTCAGTCGGATGAGACGTTGGAGGGATCGTCCGCGCAAACCATCGAATTGTGCGTTGTCTAGAGTCGCGATCGATCAATCGAGTGATAACTGGGCCGCAGGGATGCGGCGAGCATTCACAGTTCAGTAATTCATAGATCTTTCCGCGATCTTCCTCTGCAACGAGGTCATCGATTCTGCGCATTTGAATCGGCAGTGAATCCTGTCCGCAGACCAACTGCGAGATAAAAGTATTGCCACGTTCAATCTCACCCGAATCATTTACCATCAGCACAACCGACTGTGTCGTGCCGATGATCGCCTCGTTCAAGTCTCGCTCACCTCGTACATACTTGGCGACGGCCTCGGTATGATAGGCGTCTTGAATCAATGCTAAATCGAGATCCATGAGTCGCGAAATTGACGACGACAATTTTTGATGGTCCTCAAAGCTTCCCGTCCAATGACTAGCGAGCGCATTCAACAATCGATCGCGCATCCGACTCATTGCGGTCGCCGTCCACACCTGCGGCAAGCCAATTTTTACGTGTCGCCACCCGACCATCCAACGATTTTTCAGAAACGACTGGTCGTAGGTTCCAACAAATAACTCCGCCAACCAGCGTTCGAGCGTCAGCTTCAAACGCGCAACCTGTTGCTCGTCACCGCGAAGCGCGGCCGCCGCGCTGGGCTCGCTCAGGATTGTCGCATAGAAATCGTTGACCAAGTCTTGAACATGGGGCTGGACGTCGGGCCATGCGGCCACGGCGATCGCGACGTCCTCATCGGTGAGTGAAATATAATTGCGTAACGCTTCATAACGCTGCGTCAGTTCTTGATCTGTTGGAATGGTCTCGTACTGAGCGTCGGAAGCGTTCATTTGGATCCACTTATTGCCACGCGCGGAATGGAACTTTCGACTCCAAGGTCGACGCCGAGAACACTACTTTTGCGGAGCAAAAGGCGACACTGCTGCGCTACGGCATTATTTGGGTGTTAACGCAATCACTTCACCCTCTGGGTCAGGCGGACTGTCAAAAGATCGAACGAAGTTCACTAAATGCCAAATATCTTCCATCGGCACAGCCGCCGCAGGCATCGGTGTACCATCAATGCCTTCAGCGATACGCCGATAAATTCTTTCGGGCTCGCTACCACCCCGGAAAAGTCCCAGGCGAAAATCACGAGCCAGGATGCGGCGAGGCGGGAGCGCACCGCGAGCCACCAGCGGAATCTGTGATTTTTCATCGGTCGGTTCGATACCGATTCGTGTCGTCCACTCTTTCGTCCAGTCGTCATAATCGATATTTGTACCGTCGCCATAACCTTCTTTGCCGTGACACTTGCCACACGCAGCAGCCTCAGTGCGGAAGACTTCGCCTCCACGTTCGATCGACTTCTTCAATGGCGAATCATCAGGCGATAGTTTAGCCGCCAACACTTCCGCACGCGTCGCTGGGACCGGAATACCTTCCGGAATCGCAGGAATCGCCTTAACACGATCTTCCGTCTCCAGCCAGCTCTCGCATATATCAGTAAGTGTTTCTTGAACGTTCGACAATTGCTCCTCGAAGGTTTTCTTCTTTTCCGCGTCCGCCGATGCTTCGAGAGTCACATCGAAAAGGCTTTCACCCGCTTCGAAGTCAATCTCCTCTGCTTGTCGCAACAAGTTGCGTTCCAATTCGCCTCGAATTGACAAGTAGATGACATAGTCTGTCAGTGCCTTCACGTCATCGGCCTTCAACTCCGGAATGGCTTTCATCGAAGTTCCGTCGATTCCATGGCTAATGACATATGCAAGATCATCGCGCAGCGGCTTAACACCGCGAGGTGTGCTTTTGTATTTGAATTTGCCCGCTCGATAATCACGAGGGTATGGATCTAACAGCGCTGCGGTCGTGCCTCGACCGTTGCCCACTACTCCGTGACAAGTTGCACAGTGCTTTTCATACAAGCCAACTTTGCCTTCCATGTGCCCAGCCGCTTTGACTCTTTCTAAACTGATCAAATCCGCATAGTCCGCCGACTGTAGTAATTCAGGCAACTGCGCATCCGTAGGTGTGCCAAACAATCGTTTAAGCACAACTTGAGTTTCATCCAGCCCTTTTTGCATCGGGGATCCGGACTGAATCTCAATGCTCTTGGCAAAGACCATGTTGGGTTCGAATTCTATCGACCGCTCTGCCTTGCAACCGCACACCGCCGCATAACCGACCAGCATCATGGGTGCAATAACTAGAAACTTCATTGGCTTCATTAAACTGACTTCACTAAATTACGTTATGTAATCGAAACACAATTTGCCCCTAGGCTACCGGGCTACTCGACCGTCAACACTATTCTACTTCGGCAACCCGTTCTCGGGATGGCCCTGCGTCTTCTGATCGTCAATCAAAATTCGAATGGGTGGCGATTCGAGATCTTCGTACTGTCCGTCCCAGATACAGCGAACGCAGGCATACATGCCAGCGGCTCCCAGCAACAAAGCGACTGGCAAAGCTACATACACGACGCTCATCGATTCGACTCCTCAAACGTTCGAGTGGCTAACACGATGGCTAGTACACTCACCGAACTAATCGGCATCAGCAACGCAGCTGCCAGCGGACTGATCAATCCAGACATCGCCAGCCCCACTGCCAAAATGTTGTAACTTAACGAAACGGCAAACATCGCATGGATGACGCGATTTGTTCGCCTCGCCCCCAACACTAGATTATGGATCGACGTCAATTGTCCGGATGAAACAAACACAGGGGCCGCCTGCAAACTCACTTCGGCACCCCCTCGCACTGCAATACCAACATCCGCGGCCGCAAGCGCCGCCGCATCATTCGCTCCATCGCCAACCATTACGACCGTCGAATCACTCTTGCGTGATGCACGCACCCGTTCCAGTTTCTCTTCTGGGGATAAACCCCCGTGGCAATCTTCAGCTCGTAATCCTAGTTGATGACCTACTTGCGACACAATCTCTGCATGGTCGCCGGACAGTATGCCTAGTGACCAACCATCGCGAACCAGTTTCGCAACCGTCTCTCGAGCACCTTTGCGGAGCGGATCGGACAAACCGAGCAGTGTACAAATCACTCCATCAATCGCGATCAACAACGGGGCCTCACCGCGGCTCAACAAGGTCTTAATCTGATCCATCCATTTTTGATTGATTGCGATTTGCTGGGCTTGGATAAAATCAGTATTTCCAATCGCAACGCGCTGACCATCCACCGTTCCAAGCACCCCGCCGAGGACCGCTTGGTCAAGCACGGCAGAACCGATCAAGGTCAACTCTAAAAGTCCCGCCTCTCGCACCACAGCACTCGCGACCGGATGAACACACTTGGATTCGATTGACGCGGCTACTTGCAACCCACGTTCCGAACCAAGCAAAGTGCTTACTCGTTGCCTGCCTTCGGTCAGCGTGCCCGTTTTGTCCAGCCACATGCGTCCGCCCGATGCCAGCTTTTGTAGCGACTGTCCATCGCGAATCAGCACGCTGCATTTAGCCGCACGTCCCAGCCCAACTGCAATCGCCAGTGGAGTTGCCAGAGCCAACGCACATGGACACGCTACAATCAACAGCGACGTTGCATGTGAAGTTGCCTCGCTCCAGCCTATAGGCAACCATAGTGCAAACGTCGATGCCGCGAGCAGTATAACGACCACAACAAACACACCGCCGATTCGATCCGCCAACTGCACGATGGGAGTCTTATCTGCAGCGGCGGATTCGACTGACTGCATCACGCGACCAATCCGACTCTCGCGTCCAACTGCCCCCACTTCCACATCGATCGGAGCGGTGATGTTGATCGTACCCGCCGACACCGAATCACCGCAGTTTCCAAAAACCGGAACACTCTCACCGGTCAACAAGGATCGATCGATGGTTGTCGAGCCGGCCACAATTAGGCCATCAACCGCCACGCATTCACCCGGTGCAATTCGAATACGTTGGCCATGTTGTAGATTTTCAGCCAGGACCAGATCGGTGCGTCCATCGTCAGCAATACGCGTCGCATGTCGAGGCGTAATTCGCAGCATCAAATCCACCGCGCGAGCCGCCCGTTGTTGTTGACGAAATTGAATCCAACGCCCGATCAGCAGCAGAAACACCAACGCCGCCAGGGAATCAAAAAAAACGTGCCCCGATCCACGAATTGCGTTGATAATTCCGACCACCGTTCCCACAAACAATCCAACCGCAATTGGCAAATCCATGTGTGGAGTGCGTGTCTTAAGAGACGCCAAAGCACCCACAAAAAAGGTTCGACCCGGCCCGGCCACCGCAATCGCGCCCAAGGCCGTACCCATCAAACCTAAGAAATAGCGATACTCGAAAACGACTCCAGTGAATTCGCCAGCGTACAGCGCCACGGCGATCCACATTGAATTTGCAGCTAGAAAACCTGCAATCGCGATCTGCACGAGCAAACGTTTGCTTTCTTGTTGTATATGCAAGTCGCGGGAGCGATCAAGCGGCGACAACTGATAACCCATGCGACCCATCAACTGCGCAATTGAGCTCAACTTTGTTCGCTGTGGGTCAAACACCAAGCCAATTGAATGGTCGCTCATGCGCACTCGAGCTGACAACCACCCGGGCGTCGACGTTGACACGTTCTCGATCAGCCAAGCACAGGCTGCGCAGTGCAAGCCCGACACAGCCAACTCGACCGAACAAGTCCCGTCGGCTTGCACTCGCGGAGCCGATTTACCGAGAAAGGCCGGCTCATCAAATTGAACGTAACGATCTGGGCCAGCTACAACTGCCGATGCTGAAGCCGGTCGCAATTGTTCACGTAATGCATAGAACTCATCCAAACCCCATCCATGAATCAGCTCATACGCACTTCGACAACCCGAACAACAGAAAACTTGCTGCGGATCGACGCTGGTCAAAGCATTCGTCGACTGACCACAGTGCACACAGGGGAGAGAAATCACTTGCTCTCGGCGACCTGTACACACTGCCGCATTCGCAACAGTATCCGCAGACACCAGCTCGGGCTCAATCGTTTGTTCAGTAGTTGTCATGTTTATTCAATGTAAACCCAGTAAATACTTTAGCTTGCGCAACTATCTAGCTGGTTTCGTAAGAAACCGGCCGCACACGCAACTATGTACTTGTCCGGTTTCTCACGAAACCAGCTACAAACAAGCGGCCCCGCTTGGTCGACTACTCTCTCACCTGGCAACACGGTAGCTGCGTTTTAACTAACTCATCGAGTGATTTCGTAAGCGATTCCGGAGAATAATCCTTTTGCGCCGAGTCCTCTGACGCATGTTGTTTCGGTACGGGTATCTCAGCCAGAGAATGCAAGTTGGCAAATCCTCGACCGGCCATCGTAAAACCGCCGGCGACAATCATCATTAATGCAACTGCAACTGGCACAAACTGCCGCATTCGCCCAGCCAGTAACTTAGTACTCATCACGACGGCAATCAGCGCCGGTACACTACCCAGCCAAAACGCGAACATAACCACAGCACCACTCAGTCCACTACCAGTGCCCGCTGCGAATAATGCAAACAAGTACAACCAACCGCACGGCAATAGCGCAGTCAGCAGACCGGTTGCCAGTGCTCGCGCAGGCGGACTCAAGGAAAAAACTCTCGGACGTAAACTTACGAGCCATTTTGAAACGAACGATTGTTTTGCGGTGCTATTCGGCTTTGGTGCAAACCAACTGGTGGTTCCACGGCGCAGCGACCACCACCTGATCACTTGAAGCACACCCATCACGACCATGATCACGCCAACGATTCTCGCTGCCGCCAACTGCACGCCGAGCACTTCGCCACCGAGATCTGTCAACTGACCCGCCAGCCCTGCCAACAATCCAACCAAAGTGTAGGTCACCATGCGACCGACATGATACAGCGAAGAATTCAACGCCAACCGCGAATTGCCGTCACCTGCACCGCTTGCCCAAAGCGCAAGCGGACCGCACATGCCGACACAGTGCAGGCTCCCAAGCACACTTGCGGTTACAACGGCTCCGATCAAAATCCACATTGCAGGCACTCGTTTCCGTTACTTGACTTCAAACTCGCGCGAAAGACTGGCGATGCCATGTTCGCCTTCAATTAACAATTCGATCTGCCACAGACCTTTGTCCGTCAACTTGGTGTCGGCTTGATAATTTCCGTCGGCGATTGCCTTTAGCTTGAACCTGTCAACGATCCCACCTCGCGCATGACGATAAAGTTTAGCACTTACATTCAGATCGCTTACGGGCTTTCCGTCGCGATCAAGGATTGCAACGAACAATGAACGGTGCCCAGCTTGTTCAGCTGGAACAACGTTGTAGTCAATCTGCCAGCCGAGCTGATCGGTGAGCTGTCGAGCGTGATGCGTAACGTCCCAATCCAACGCGGATTGATGGTAGTTCGGAATCACCGCCACGGACGGATCATTGAACGCGAGGACGATCGAAGCTATTCCAATTAACACTTGTAACCCCAGAAAACCAACGATCACGCTGACCCAAAAACGTCGCGCACGTCGTTCAAGTTGCTGCATTTCATCGGAGTTCATTGCAACTGATTGCGACATTATCGCGGTCCTAAAAGATTAAATTTAATTTCATGGTGATGTTCGCTATCGTCGACGATTTTGATGACCAACTCGGCATGGCCATCTCCAAGCGTCAAGCTTGGATCGAAACGAACATTGATTGGAACCATTGAGGTTGCCTTTGGCTCTAACACGATTGTAGCCTCATCCAGTACCTCTAGGCGGACATTCTCTGGGCTTTGAATGTCTATTTTATAGTGTTGTTGTATGTCACTACGATTTACCAATCGGATGTTGAACGTGTTCGAAATGGTGCTGCGATCAACGTTGGTAAACGGTTGACCTTTACCTCGAATGATGCGCGCATCAAAACCGTATTTGGTGGAAATCGCAAACCCTAAACCGCTAGTCAATACGATCAGTATCAGCGGATAGAGGACCGTTCGCGCCCGCAACATTCGCCTTGGTTTCTTAGCCAAAGCATCCTGTGAAGTATAGCGAATCAGCCCCTGCGGGTATCCAACTTTGTCCATCACCGCATCGCATGCGTCGATGCACTGAGTGCAGTTAATACACTCCATTTGCAAGCCGTTTCGAATGTCAATTCCTGTGGGGCATACCACAACACATTGATTGCAGTCGACACAATGGCCAGCCTTGTCTTCCGCACTATGCTTGCCCTTCTTGCGAGGTTCGCCACGATTGTAATCGTAGGCTACTATCAATGACTGGGGATCTAGCATCACCGATTGAAAGCGCCCGTAAGGGCATGCGATCAAGCAAGTCTGCTCACGGAAAATCATAAAGTCATACATCAAAAGACCGGTCGTGGTCGCCATCACAAGGAACGCGGTCGGATGTCGAAACGGAGTGCTTTGCATCCACTCTCGCAATCGTTCCGGTCCAACGAAGTAAGCCAGAAACGTATGGGCCAGCCACATCACCAAAACTAAATAGACAGCCAGTCGAGCCAATTGCATCGGGAACGACAAACTCCGCTTCGCTTGACCACCTTTACCTGGTGTACCTTCAAACAAGCGATCGATCGGTCGAAAAAGAAACTCAAGATAGACAGTCTGTGGACACGCCCAGCCGCACCAAGCTCGTCCCGTGACGGTAGTAATGAAGACGATCGAAATAAACGCAGTCAGCATCGTAAGTGCCAGCAGCAGCGTATCAGTCGGCAAGAAAGTATGACCGAGAATGGTAAACTGTCGGGCTGCTATGTCCAACCGAATAAACGGATTCTCACCAACCTTCAAGTGGGGAATCACCATGAAGACTACCATGAGCACATAAGCAACGATTCGGCGACGAGTCCACCATGTGCCTTTGGATAGTTTTGGTCGCATCCACCGACGGCTACCATCACGTTCCAAAGTACTTAGTACATGTTCAGGCGACTCGAGCAACGCGTCGCTGCCCGGAAGTTCGCGACCTGTGTTGGCTCTATTCACATTCAGTGCCACTGGCTCCGAACCACCACAATTCGAACATCCGCCATTACTACATCCGCCATAAACGGGTAGACTTTTTTCAGGCATGATTT